>DNAU01000206.1:0-3035 GCA_003491925.1 Chloroflexota bacterium | reverse complement strand
GGCTCGACCCCGACCGTGGCCAGCGCCTGCTCGAACTGCGCGACCACCATCCGGAGACCGTCCTGGAGCTGCTGGCCGCTGCCGTCCGCTCCCGAGTGGCCGATGGCGCGGCGCAGGTTGTCGAGGACCGGGAGCAGGGCCCGGGCGGCCTCCTCGGACGCGTAGCGCGAGCGGTCGGCGAGCTCCTGTGCCTTCCGCCGCCGGAAGTTCTCGAAGTCGGCGGCGAGCCGGAGGAGCTGGTCGTTGCGCTCGGCGAGCTCGCCCCGCAACGCCTCCACGTCCGGCGCGAGCGGGGCCTCGCCCACCGTCGATGTGGGTTCGGCGACGTCGGGGGAGAGCCCCCCGGTGATCCCCCCTCCCTCATCGCCGCCGGCGGGTGGGGAATCGCCCGCGCCCGGTGCACCGGCCCCGGGCAGGGGCCTCCGGCCGGCCGGCCGGCCGGGACCGGGGCCGGTGCTCCGTTCGCCGGGCACCCCCTCGTGAGCGGAGGCGTGGATGGCCCTCCCATCGGCGGTCCGCCTGGGATGCTCGCTCATCCTCGATCTCCTCTCTGCGCGGCCATGGTCAACTGAGCACCCGGGCGACGGCCTCACCAAGCCGATCCGCGACGAAGCGGACCCGGGGGGCCACCTGCGAGTAGGGCATCCGGGTCGGGCCCAGCACGCCGACCGTGCCCCCCCGTCCCTCTCCGGCCCGGTACGTGGTCAGCACCAGGCTGCAGCCGTTGAGCTGGGAGATCCCGGACTCGGTGCCGATCACCACGGTGACCGGGCGGCCGGAGGGCGGCGTGGGCTCGCCGCGGCCGGTCTGCCAGGCACCTCCCTGACCCGGCCGCGACCCGAGCCGGAGTCCGGGGGCGCCTCCCGCCGGGCCCGCCTCCCGGCCGGCGGCTTGGGCCTCGAAGGCCGCCGCCAGCAGCTCGCCGAGGACCCTCTCCTCCTCGACCAGCTCGAGCACCTGAGCGAGCCGCTGCACGTCGCCGAACTCGGGCTGGTGAAGGAGGTTGCGCACCCCGTCGTGGACGATCAGGGTGTCCTGCCGCGACTCGACGGAGCGGAGGAAGGTGGCGATGTCGGCCACGACCTCGGAGCGCAGCGGGTGGGCCGGCTCGCCGTCCTGGCTGGGCTCGATCTGGGCCCCGTCGAGGCCGACGAGCTCCTCGTTGAGCAACCCGGCGAGGCGGCTCAGCTCCTCCTGGTCGGCGGTGCGGCTGAGAGCCATCGGGTGCTGCCGGATCAGGTTGCCGTCGAGCACCAGGATCAGCAGGGCATGGCCCGGGTCGAGCGAGACCAGGTCCAGGTGCTTGACGGCGACCCTGCGGGCCTGGGGGCCGGTGACGATGCTGAGCGCGTCGACGGCCACGGCGAGGACCTGGGCGGAGAGCTCGAGGATGCCCTCGATGTCGGCCGGCATCACGGCCAGGCGTGGTTCGAGCTGCCGGCGCACACCACCCGGGAGCCCCTCCTCCTGCATCAGGAAGTCGACGTAGTACCGGTAGCCTCGATCGCTCGGCACCCGCCCGGCCGAGGTGTGCGGCTGGAGCAGATAGCCGACCTCGACCAGGGTGGCCAGCTCGTTGCGGATGGTGGCCGCCGACCAGCTCGCGAGGTGGAGGGCGAGGGCGTGCGAGCCGACGGGCACCCCGGTGGCGGTGTAGTCGGCCACCACCGCCTCGAGGATCTGCTCCTTGCGGGCGTCGAGTGGGATCCAGCTCTCCATGGCTCTCCCGGACCGGCGGCCCCACCCGGGGCCCACCTTAGCACTCGCTACTCCTGAGTGCTAAATCCTAGCACCGGACCGGCCGGGGAGCTCGCCGGCCCCGGCATCTGCGGGCGGCCGGGGGCCCTGCTGCGCAGCTCGCGGACCCAGTGACGGCCCTCGCCGGCATGCGCGGAGTGGAGCAGGTCGAGCACCTCCTGCGCCTTCCAGCTCTCCATGGCCAGCACGGTGCTCCGGGACAGACCGGCGCGGAGAAGCTCGGCGGCCACCGTTTCGGGCACGGGCTGACGGCCTGGGGAGCCAGGAGTTTGGCGCATGATTGACGCAATCCTGGGACAAGCGCAGGGTGCTCCGAAAGCCCTGCGGCGACACTGTGACCCGCCCGTCTTGCCCGGGCATCGCGGCTCAGCGACGGCGTTACAGATGACCACAGCGCCGCTATGCGAACTGACGGCGGCGCCCGCCCGGGGGCCGGTGAAGGAGCGCCGCAGCGGTCAGACGATGAGCCGGCGGACCACCTCGTCGAGCACCTCCTGGCCCCGCGCGGTCGTCCCCACCCGGCCGTCGCGCCGCCAGAGCAGGCCCACGTCGACCAGGTCGTCGGCTCGCCCGCCCCACCCCGGGGCGACCTCCAGGCCCTCCGCGAGCCGCAGTCCCAGGAGGACCCGCTCGGCCTCGGCCTCGGCATCGCCGACGGCCTCCCACCCCTCGAACGGCAGCCCGTCGGCGGTGCCCGGCGACCGGGCCAGGTAGGCGGCGAGGCTGCGCCCGTGCCAGTAGCGGACGGAGGTGGCCGCCGGCGCCGCGGGGATGTCAAGCGCGGGTGCGAGGCCGGCCGGGAGGTGGCCGTGGGCGCCCAACCCGACGGCGAGGTAGTGACCGCGGCGCCAGTAGACGAGGTTGTGGCGGCACTCCTCACCGGGGCGCGCGAAGTTGCTGACCTCGTACTGGCGGAGGCCGGCGGCGCCCAGGACCTCGACGGCGATGCGGTGCTGGCGCAGCGCCGCCTCGGGGTCGACCGCCGGCTTCTCGCCGCGACGCACGCTGGCGTGGAGCGGCGTGCCGGCCTCGACGGTCAGCTCATAGGCGGAGAGATGGCCGGTGCCCAGGCCGGCGACCCGCTCCAGGGTCGACCGCCAGCGCGCGTCATCGAGGCCGGGGACCGCGTAGATCAGGTCGCAGCTGACCCGGGAGAATCCTGCCGCTCGAACCTCCCCCACGGCGGCGATCGCCCGCTCCCGGTCGTGGACCCGGCCGAGGAAGCCGAGGATG
Source organism: Chloroflexota bacterium (assembly GCA_003491925.1). GTDB lineage: Bacteria > Chloroflexota > Dormibacteria > Aeolococcales > Aeolococcaceae > Changshengia. The sequence continues at coordinate 44 of DNAU01000206.1, read as the reverse complement.
TCGGGCTCCAGGCTCTGGATCCCGAGGCTCACCCGGTTGAAGCC
>DNAU01000024.1 GCA_003491925.1 Chloroflexota bacterium | reverse complement strand
CTTCAATCCGGTCCGAGCGAGGATTTGAGCGAGGAACGACCCCGGTGGCCCATTAGCGTCCCTCCGGACGGACGCGGCTCACGGCTCATCGTTCAGGACCCGTCACGGACCCAGGTCAGGGGTCGGAGAGAGAGATTCGCGCTACCACTTGGATTCGCGCTACCACGTGTAGGAGGACCAGCCGTCGCCGGACCAGGACGTTCCCGACCACGAGGTCCCGGACCAGGACGTTCCCGACCACGAGGTCCCGGACCAGGACGTTCCCGACCAGGAGGTCCCCGACCAGGAGGTCCCCGACCAGGAGGTCCCCGACCACGACGTTCCCGACCAGGAGGTCCCGGTCCAGATCCCCGAGGGGGTGGTGACCGCGGACCACGGGACGCCGGCCCATGAATTCGACGTCCAGGGTGCATAGGCCCAATCGACGACGGTGGGGCTCCACACCCAGTAGCTGCCCGACCAGGTGGCCCCGTTCCAGGTGCCGCCCCACCAGCTGTCGGCGTAGCTCTCCACCGTGGCCAGGGATGCCGTGTCCACGGCGTCTCCGAAGATGTCCTTCTCGCCCCTGAGGACGACGCCGTGGAGGGTGACGTGGAGAGAGCCGCGGGCGGCCTCCAGCGAGCCGGTGCCGGTGGAGTCGGCAAAGGACTGGACAGCGGCGGGGAGCGGGGCCTGGACCGCGCTCGAGGCCATCGCCTCACCGCTGCCCGAAGCTGCCGGCGCCCCGCCTGCCACCGGGGCCGCGGTCGAGGTGAGCAGCGCCTTGATCTGGTCGGGGGTCGCCTGGGGGTGCTCCTGGACGAGCAGGGCGGCCAGGCCCGACACCACCGCGGCCGCCTCGGAGGTGCCGCTGCCCCGGAAGAAGCGGGTTCCGACGGCACCCGTGGAGGCGTACTGGTCGGCGATCACCGAGCCAGGGTCTGCGAGGCTCACGACCGACGTTCCGGGGGCGATCAGGTCAGGGCTGCGGGTGGCGTTCCCGTGGCTGGAGAAGGAGGCCACGCTGAAGCGGCCCCTGGAGCCCGGCTGGCTGGCGCCGACCGCGATGACGTAGGGATCGATGGCCGGGTCGGAGACCCGGTGCGCGCCCCCGCCCTGGTTGCCCACCGAGGCGACCACCACGATTCCCTGGTGCCAGGCGACCTCGGCGGCGTAGGCCAGCGGGTCGAGCAGGTAGGACTGGCTGCTGTCGGTGCCAAAGCTCAGGTTGAGGACCCGGATGTTGAAGCCCTCGTCACAGCGGTGCTCCACCACCCAGTCGATGGCCGCCAGCACCTGGGAGACGTCGACGGCGCCGTTGGCCCCCGCCACCTTGACGTTGATGATGTGGGCGTCCGGGGCGATGCCGAGGAAGTCGGTGCTGTCGCCGGCGTAATGCCCGCTCACCGCGGCGGGATCGCGTCCGGCGATGATCCCGGCCATGAAGGTACCGTGGCCGTTCTCGTCGAGGTAGCGGAGCGACGGCGAGGTCCCGTCGAAGGAGAGGTCGGGGCCGTTGACGAGCTGTCCCGCGCCGTCCAGCCCCTCGACGGGTGTGATCCCCGTGTCGATCAGGGCCACCCCGACGCCGGAGCCGGTGTAGCCGTCCTGCCAGGCCTGATCGACGCCCAACGACTGCTCGATGCTGTACAGCGATCCCGGGTTGGTGGTGGGTGAGTACGAGGAGGACATGAGCTGCACGGGCCCGTCGGGGGTCACCTCAACGATGCCCGGTTGGGCGCCGAGCCACCCGAGAGCCGAGGCCGGCACCTCGGCGGCGCTGGCGGTGATCAGCGGGATCTGCTCGGCGATGCGCCCGCCGGCCTCGGTGATGTCCCGATCGACGGCGGCCAGGCTCCCGGGTGCTCCCCGAACGATGACCGGGACCGGAGCTGACGCCGGGCCCGCCGGGAGCGGGGTGGCCGCCACCGACACGCTGGCCGAGGAGATCGCAACGGTGGCGGTGAGGAGGCCGGTCGCCATGAGCCGGCTTCGCTTCTTGTCGTTCCAACTCAGCAGCGAGAGCGGAAGCACTTCGTCCAACCTCCAGTTCCACCTGAACTGGCCCCCCTCAGGGACCCCCACCAGCTACCGAGGCTACGCACTGAACGTAGCAATTGGTCTAATCATCCTGTGACAGGACCCCGACATCGCAGAATTCGCCGATGATTCGGTCACAGATCGCCGATGGACATCGCTCGCCGGGGGAGCGCCGGTGCCTGGGCTCGTCGTCCCCCTCCGCGATATCGTCGACGACGGCGTCGGGGGTCGGCGGCATCGGCAGGGTGTCGAGCAGCACCGCCGAGAGCATCGCCACCAGGTTGATGGCGATCACCGTGGGGGAAATGATGCAAGCCGGTCTGTAAGCCGGATTCTGTCCCCACCCCATGGGCGGGGGACGGCCATCCATCTGGGATGCCGGTTGCCCGGCACCTCGTGCGGTCTGACCCGGGACCTGGGACGAGCCGCCCCTGGATGCGGCGGACCGCGTCCGTCCCTGTTCGACCTTGCTCCGGGCGGGGTTTACCTGGCCGGCCGGTCACCCGGCCGCCGGTGGGCTCTTACCCCACCATTTCACCGTTGCCGCGACCGAGATCGCGGCTGTGTCATTTCTGTGGCACTCTCCTTCGGGTCACCCCGACTGGGCGTTACCCAGCGCCCTGCTCTGTGGAGTCCGGACTTTCCTCAGGCGGCGAGCCGCCCGCGGCCGTCCGACCGGCTTGCCGTCCGAGTTTACGCCCGCAGTGCCGACCCCGAGAGCCGTGTCCCGCCGCCGTCGGGGATAGGCTCAGGGCGCCCCTGGATTGCGCCAGCCACGGCGCCAGCGGCGCCCCTGAGCCCCGCCATCCCCAGCGCGGCCTCCTCCACGTTTCTGGGGCTCGGCACACCCGGCCCGCCCGGTGGGGGAGGGGCGTCTGTCCCGTTTGACCGGCGTACATCTGTTCTGATTGACGCATTGACTACGCCGGTGTACGCTTCGCGACCCTGGTGGTGTGAAGTGGTGAGAAGTGGTGAATCCGACGACGAGGTCCCCGATCGGGCCCGCCTCCAGCGCCGTGCCGGCGACGGTGGGTGACCCCCGATGCTCCTGGGCCAATTCGACCACGCCGTCGACGCCAAGGGAAGGGTGGCCGTGCCCGCCCAGTTCCGGCCTCACCTGGCGCCCGGCGCCGTCGTCTCGATCGGTCCGGAGGGGCGGCTGGTGATCTGGCCCACCTCCGCCTACGAGGCGCACCTGCGCACCGTCAGCATCACCGCCGGGACCCCCGCTGAGCAGCGCAAGTACCTGCGCCGCGTCAATGCGGGCACCCGCGACGTCGAGCTCGACTCCCAAGGCCGCCTCCTGATCCATCCGTCGCACCGCGACTTCGCCTCGATCCGGGAGCGAGCCACCTTCGTCGGGATGGGCGAGTACGTCGAGCTCTGCGCCACCGAGCGGTGGGAGGAGGAGACCCGCGAGCTCACCCCCGAGTTCTTCACCGAGCTGACCGATCGCATCAACCCCATGGGCTTCATCGCCCATGCCCCGGTGCCGTCGTGAGCGGCGCCGAGCCGACCACACCACCCGCCTGTGCTGACCGTGGCAGGCATGGACGAGTTCACCGATGCCACGCCCGGGGAGCCGCCTGAGGCGAGCCTCCACCGGCCGGTCCTACTCACACCCCTCATACAGAACCTGCAGCCCCGCGAAGGCCACGTGGCCGTCGACGGCACCCTGGGCGGCGGCGGCCTGACCGCCGCGCTGCTGGACGGGGTCGGTGCGACCGGGCGGGTCCTCGCCATCGACAGGGACCTCAGCGCGATCGTCCGGGCCCGGCGCCGCTTCGCCGGTGCGGCCGGCGAGCGGCTGGTCCTCGCCCAGGGCGATTTCGCCGACCTCGACCGGATCGCCGCGGAGCACGGGATCGTCGCCGCCGACTCGATCTCCCTGGACCTCGGCACCTCCTCGCTCCAGCTCGACGATCCCGCCCGCGGCTTCAGCTTCCGGCTCGACGGGCCGCTGGACATGCGCATGGACCCGACCCAGGGCATGACGGCGGCCGATCTGNNCGCCCGCGGCTTCAGCTTCCGGCGCGACGGCCCCCTCGACATGCGCATGGACCAGACCGAGGACACACCGACCGCGGCCGCCATCCTCAACGAGTGGGAGGAGGCCGACCTGGTCGCCCTGATCCGCAGCTACGGTG
>DNAU01000233.1:3556-3999 GCA_003491925.1 Chloroflexota bacterium | reverse complement strand
ACCACCGAGCCGCTCACGTGCATCCCGGCGACGTGGTCGTGCATGCGGTTGATGGAGCGGAGCAGGGTGGTCTTCCCGCAGCCCGTGGGACCGACGATGGCGGTCACCTTCTTGGGCTCGAAGACGGTGCTGATCCCGTTGAGCAGCGGCGAGCCCTTGAAGCGGACCGTGAGGTCCTGGACCGAGACCCCCTCCGCCACCGCCTCGTTCGCTGAGACGCCGGCTTTGGCCAGGGTCAGCGAGTCGGTAACCACGGGTTGAGCGTAGAAAGTGGGGGGTTGTCCACGGGTTGCCTGCTGGTTAAGGAGCGATGAAGGGGGCGGCTGAGGCCCCGCCGGGCCGGACTGGGACGCGCGGCGCGCTTCGACGGACGGCTCCGCGCCGGTGAGCGGCGGGGAGTCCCCCCCGGTGGCAGCATCCTCCGCGCGAATCTCGGCGGCGCT
>DNAU01000233.1:0-3501 GCA_003491925.1 Chloroflexota bacterium | reverse complement strand
CCGCGCGAATCTCGGCGGCGCTCACCCGGCCTCCGGCTCGGGCGGGGTCGCCGGCGCGGCCGGCAGCTCGACGATGAAGGTCGCCCCACGGCGGGGCTCCGACACCACCCGGATGGAGCCGCCGTGCGCCTCGACGACGTGGCGGGCGATGGCCAGACCGAGCCCCGAGCCCTCGCCGTCGCGCTGTCGCGAGCTGTCCGCCTTCCAGAACCGCTCGAAGATCCGGGGGAGGTCCTCGGGACGGATCCCGATCCCGGTGTCGCGGACCACCAGCTCCACCCGGCTCTGCTCGAGCAGGGGCCTGGCGCTGACCGTGATGCGCCCCTCGGGCGGGGTGAACTTGATGGCGTTGTGCACCAGGTTGCGGAGCACCTGGCCGAGCCGGCGGGGATCGCCCAGCAGCGGCGGGGTGGAGGGGGCGACCTCGACGCTCACCTCGATCCGGCGCTCCTCCGCAAGCGGCAGCAGCCGGTCGACGGTGCGCACCAGGTCGGCCACCGGGACCGGCTCCAGGCTCATGGTCTGGCGGCCCGACTCGATGCTGCTCAGCTCCAGCAGCTCCTCCACCATCTGGGCCATGTGACCCACCTCGAGAGCGATCCGGTGGACGAAGCTGGCGGCCACCTCGGGCTGATCGAGGGCCCCCTTCTGGAGCGTCTCGACGAGCAGGCGGATCGCGGTGATCGGTGTCCGCAGCTCATGGGAGACGTTGGTGACGAAGTCGCGCCGGACCCGCTCCAGACGGCGCAGCCGGGTCTCGTCGCGCACCAGCACCACCACCGACACCTGCTGGTTCTGCACCGGGAAGGCGCGGACCACGATCACCTCGCGGGCGCTGGCGATCTCGCGCTCGACGGCCGCCTCCGCGTCCCGGCAGGCGGTGATCACCCGCAGCAGACGGAAGTCGGCACCCAGCTCGGCGAGGGTGTGGCCCTCGCCCTCGCCCGAGAGATCTAGGAGCCGGCAGGCCTCCTCGGTGGCGAGCAGGATCCGGCCCGTCTTGTCGACGGCGATCAGGCCGTGACCGCCCTCGAGCTGCTCGCCGACCGACCTGAGCAGCGTCAGCGTGTGACTCACCGGCGTGGATGAGGCCGGAGCGTTCATCGAAAGGAGCCCAGCATGATGGTGGTCAGGAGCGGCGATCAACTGCTCCGATGTTATCCACCTCCGATGGCGCGAGCGGGCGCAAACGGGTCACGCGGCGCCACGTTAGCCATTTCACAATCAGCGGTTAAGGTTCCGATAATGTGCCCGTTGCACAGGCCATGGCACCGTTAATGTCCCGATAATCTTCAATCCCCGCAGGGCCGTCCCGGGCGCCATCGCTCGTCGCCGGGGCATAATGGGCACGCCCGATGAGTTGTGCGATCGCCCGCCCCGCGACCACCACCGCCGGTGCGGCTGTCCGCTGATGACCTCGTCGCCCGCCAAGCACGTGCTCATCGTCGAGGACGAGGACTCGATCCGCCAGACGCTGCGCTACAACCTCAGTCAGGAAGGGTTCGTCATCACCGAGGCGAGCACCGGCACCGAGGCGCTGTCGGCGGCGCGCCGGCAGCGGCCCGACCTCATCCTCCTCGACCTCATGCTGCCCGAGCTCTCCGGGCTCGAGGTGTGCAGGATCCTGCGCCAGGAGATGACGGTGCCGATCATCATGCTCACCGCCAAGGGGAGCGAGCTCGACAAGGTGGTGGGACTTCACGTCGGCGCCGACGACTACGTCACCAAGCCCTTCTCGCTCAACGAGCTGCTGGCACGTGTAGCGGCGATGCTGCGCCGCGCGGAGATGACGGTGAAGGAGCGGGTCGCGGGGCGAGAGATCGAGGAGCTGGACAACTTCCGGATCGATCGCGGTGCCCGCACCGTGCACGTCGACGGTGACGAGCTCCACCTCGCGCCCAAGGAGTTCGACCTGCTCTCGCTGCTCCTGCTCAACGCCGGCAAGGTGCAGTCTCGCCAGGTGATCATCCAGCGCATCTGGGGCAGCAAGTTCTATGGCGATCACAAGACGGTCGACGTCCACGTGCGCTGGCTGAGGGAGAAGTTCGAGCGCTTCGACCGGCTGCCGTTCCGGATCACCACGGTGTTCGGCGTCGGCTACCGCATCGACCGGCTGGACCAGCCGGCCGCCTGACCAGGTCGGAGCCAGGGGCTCGCGCCACCGCCGACCTACCATGGGGCGCGATGGGCGACATCGTCCCCGACACTGCCGCCCTCGCCGCGGTCCCGGCGGGTGACCCGCGGGTGCTCCCCCGCGAGTTCTTCGCCCGCCCCACCACGCGGGTCGCCGCCGACCTGGTGGGGACGCGGCTGCTCTGCGACGCGGGCACCGACCGCGAGGTCGAGGCGCTCGTCGTGGAGGTCGAGGCCTACCTCGGCCTGGAGGACCCCGCCTCTCACGCCCACCGGGGGCCGACGCCCCGGGCCGCCATCATGTTCGGGCCGCCCGGGCACCTCTACGTCTACCTCTCCTACGGGATGCACTTCTGCGCCAACGTCGTCTGCGAGCCGGAGGGGCGAGCCGGCGCCGTCCTGCTGCGCGCCGCGGCGATCGAGCGGGGCGAGCAGACGGTGCGCGGGCGCCGCCGCGGTGCCCCGACTGGGCCGCCGTCTGTGGCGCTCCTGCGCGGCCCGGGCAACCTGGGCGGCGGCCTCGGCCTGACCCTCGCCGACAACGGTCTCGACCTCTGTGACCCGACCGGCCGGCTCCGGATCCTCGCCGCGCTCGAGGCAGCGCCGCTCACGATCGGCCCGCGGGTCGGGATCAGCCGCGCGGCCGATCGGCCGCTCCGCTTCGCCTGGGCCGGCCACCCCGCGGTCAGCCGGCCGGTGCCGGCCCAGCCGCCCCCGATGGCGGGGTGAGACGAGCCCGGGCCGCCGAGGGGCGGCGAGCCCCGGTGAGCCCCGGGGACCCGCGCCGCCTGCGGCGTTGGCAAGAGAAAGGGGCCGGCGGTGCCGGCCCCTCGTTTCTCATTTGCCGATCAACGGCACCCGGCGAACAGCCGGGCCTTGTGCGGCACCATCCGGTGCCAGGTGGCACGCCCGGGGCGTCTCGCCCCATCACCGGCACTACCGCGGCGCTCTTGCGCTTCCACTGCCTGCCGGACCGACCACACGACGGTCTCACGGCGGCGCACACCGGGGCGGCGAGGGGGGCCCGCTCCGGGCCTCACCTCTCGGCTCGAGAGGCCCTCAGGAGTTGAAAGACACCGCGCATCGAAGCCCAACCTCCATGTGGACAGATGGCTTCTTTACCTAGGGTACCCCCTTGTGCCGGTCTGTCAACGGACCCCGCGGTCACGGATCACCGGCGCGATCGCACCGAATCGATCGCCGTCCCCAGGGCGTGCGCGGCCCGTAGACTGGGGGGTGGAGGACGGCCTAGAATCTGAACGTCCGTTCGCCGCCCGGAGGGAGCATGTCGGGTCACAGCAAGTGGGCTGGGATCAAGCACAAGAAGGCTCTGGTCGACGCCAAGCGCGGCCAGGCCTTCACCAAGGT
>DNAU01000049.1:6500-11779 GCA_003491925.1 Chloroflexota bacterium | reverse complement strand
CCCTCTCACTCGTCTGGGGCGTCTGGCGTGGTGGCAAGGCGTTCGATGCGGCGCATGGCAGCGCCGCCACGACTCCTCCAACCGCCCCCGAGGCTTGACAAGAAGCTATGGGATCTAGCGACCGCCGCTGACGTCCAGGATGGCGCCGGTGGTGTAGGGCGACTCGTCGCCCAGCAGCCAGACGATCGCGGCGGCCACCTCCTCGGCGCGGCCGGGCCGGCCCACCGGGATCGTCGCCCCGAGCCGCGCCGCCCGGTCCGGCTGGCCCCCGCTGGCGTGGATCTCGGTGTCGACGATGCCGGGACGGACGGCGTTGACCCGGATCCCCTCGGTGGCGACCTCGCGGGCCAGCCCGAGCGTGAAGGTGTCCACCGCCCCCTTGCTCGCCGCGTAGTCGACGTACTCGCCGGGGGATCCCAGCCGGCTGGCGCCCGAGGAGACGGTGACGATCGAGCCCCCGCGGCCCCCGTGGAGGGTGGACATCCGTCGGACCGCCTCCCGGGCGGTGAGCATCACCCCCAGCACGTTGACCTCGAGCATCCGTCGCATCCGGTCGGCGCCCATCTCGTCGAGCCGTGCCTGGGGCGCGACGATGCCGGCGTTGGCCACGGTGGCGGTGAGCTCACCCAGCTCAGCGGCGGCGGCGAAGAGAGCGACGACATCCGCCTCGGCACCGGCGTCGGCTCGCACCGCCCGGCCCCCGATCTCCGTGGCGACCCTCTCGGCCGCGGCCCGGTCCGCGTGCCACGAGAGGCACACCTACCAGCCCGCGGCGGCCGCGCGCCGCGCCGTGGCGGCACCGATCCCCCTGCCCCCCCCGGTCACGACGCAGACGCCCCGCTGCCTCGGGTCGGACACCGGGGCGGTTTACGCAGCCGCCTGCAGCTTGACCTCGGCGATCAGCTTGTTCACCGAGTCCTTGGCGTCGCCGAAGAGCATCAGCGTGTTGTCGTGGTAGAAGAGCTCGTTCTCGATGCCCGCAAACCCGGGCCTCATGCTGCGCTTGAGGACCACCACCGTCTTGGCCTGGTCGGCCCGGAGGATGGGCATGCCCCAGATCGGGCTCTTGGGGTCGTTGAGGGCGGCGGGGTTGACCACGTCGTTGGCCCCGATCACCACGGCCACGTCGGTGCGGGCAAACTCGGGGTTGACCTGGTCCATCTCCTTGAGCTCGTCGTAGGGGACGTCGGCCTCGGCGAGCAGCACGTTCATGTGCCCCGGCATGCGGCCGGCCACCGGGTGGATGGCGTAGAGCACCCGCACCCCGCGTGCCTTGAGGATGTCGGCGAGCTCCTTCACCTCATGCTGGGCGCGGGCCACCGCCAGGCCGTAGCCGGGGACGAAGATCACCTGCTGGGAGTAGGCGAGCAGCACGGCCAGGTCCTCGGCGCTGGTCGGGTGCACGGTCTTGCCCGGCGCAAGCGCGGCTCCTGCCGGCCCCTCCGCCACCTGACCGAAGGCGCCGAAGAGGACGTTGGTGATCGGCCGGTTCATGGCCTTGCTCATGAGCACGGTGAGGATGGAACCCGAGGCGCCGACCAGGGCACCGGCCACCACCAGCGAGTAGTTGCCGATCACGAAGCCGGTCACCGCCGCGGCCACTCCGGTGAAGGAGTTCAGCAGGGAGATGATGACCGGCATGTCGGCGCCGCCCACCGGCAGGACCGCCATCACCCCCAGGGCCAGGGCTCCGATGAAGAAGACGATCATCAGGGCACCGCCGCCGCCCGTGACCATGATCACGATCCCGATCGCGACCAGGACGAGCAGCAGCGCCCCGTTGATCTCGTGCTGGAACGGCCAGGTGATGGGGGTGCCGGTCATCAGCTCCTGGAGCTTGGCGAAGGCGATCATGCTGCCGGCGAAGCTGATGCTGCCGATCAGGCAGCTGAGCAGGATGGTCCCGGAGTCGATGGGGCCGAGGACGACGCCGCCCAGGGTGAGCCGGTGGAAGTCGCCGAGTGCGATCAGGGCGGCGGCGCCGCCGCCCATGCCGTTGAACATCGCCACCATCTGGGGCATGGCGGTCATCGGCACGCGCAGCGCCCAGACCGCCCCGATGATGGCTCCCAACGCGGCGGCGGGGACGATGTACTGCCACCCGACGTGGAACTGGCCCAGGGTCACGCCGATGGCGATCAGCATCCCGACCCCGGCCACGCGGTTGCCCAGGTGCGCCGTCTTCGGCGAGGTCAGCATCTTGATGCCGCGGGCGAAGCAGGCGATCGCCAGTACGTAGCCGAGCAGGGCCCAGGCCGGGGGGAGCGAGTAGACGGTGGCGCCGAGCATCAGGCCTTGCCCTCCGGGGGCCCGGCCGCCGCCGGCGGATCGGCCGCCTGGTGGCCGCGCTGCTGGCCGGTGCCCCGGAACATCCCCAGCATGCGGTCGGTCACCACCCAGCCGCCGACGACGTTGAGGGTGCCCAGGAAGACGGCGATGACGGCGATCACCCCCGCCAGCGCGTTGTTCACTGTGGCGGCGATGGTGATCGCCCCGATCACCACGATCCCATGGATGAAGTTGGTCCCCGACATCAGCGGGGTGTGGAGCAGGGACGGGACCTTGGTGATCAGCTCCAGACCGAGGAAGACGGAGATCACGAAGATGAAGAACCCGATCAGGACCAGGTTGCTCTCGGACATGCGGGCTCCTACTGCTGCACGGGAGTGACCGGCGCCGGCGGCGGAGCGGCGGCGCCGCGCAGCGCGCCGCGCTGGACGACGCAGGTGGCACCGAGAATCTCGTCCTCCAGGTCGTCACGGACCTTCCCGTCTTTGACCAGGTGGAGCACGAAGCGCGAGATGTTGCCGGCGTAGAGCTGGCTGGTGTCGCCGGCCATCCGGCTTGCCAGGTCGGTCTGCCCGCAGATCCGCACGCCGGAGACCTCGACCTCGTCGCCCGGCTCGGTGAGCTCGCAGTTGCCCCCACCCTCGGCGGCGAGGTCGACGATGACCGAGCCGGGCCGCATCGCCGCGACCATCTCGGCGCTGATCAGGCGGGGCGCATCACGGCCCGCGATAAGCGCGGTGGTGATGACGCAGTCCGCGTCCGCGACGTGGCGGCTGAGCACCTCGCGCTCGCGCTCCTCGGCCTCGCCGCTCAGCTGAGCCGCGTAGCCGGTCCCGGTCTCCGCCGCCTCGACCCCGACGTCGATGAACCGGGCTCCCAGGCTCTCCACCTGCTCGCGGACCACGGGCCGGACGTCGAATGCCTCGACCACGGCGCCGAGCCGGCGCGCGGTGGCGATCGCCTGCAGGCCGGCCACCCCGGCGCCGACCACCAGCACGCGCGCCGGGCGCACCGTCCCGGCGGCGGTCATCAGCAGGGGCATGAAGCGGGGGAGGCGCACGGCGGCCATCAGCACCCCGTGGTAGCCGGCAGCGGTGGCCATGGAGGAGAGCACGTCCATCTCCTGGGCGCGCGTGATCCGGGGCAGCAGCTCCAGGCTGTGGACGTCGATCCGCGCGGCGGCCAGGCGCTCCAGCAGGGGAAGGTTGGAGGTCGCCCGGAACAGACCGACCAGGGTGGTCCCCGCGCTCATGGCCTGGATCTCGCCGTCCGAGGGGGGGCCGACGTGGAGGACCACGGCCGCGCCGCGGAGAAGCCCGCCCAGGTCGGCGACGACGGTCGCGCCCGCCTCGGTGTAGGCGGCGTCGTGGTACCCGGCGGGCTCACCGGCGCCGGCCTCGACCGCCACCTCCAACCCAGCCCGCAGCAGGGACCGCAGCGCCCCGGGAACCAGCGCCACCCGGCGCTCCCCGTCCTGCCGCTCGCGGGGCACGGCAACCCTGAGAGGCGCCGGCCCCGCCACCTCGGACGCTTCGGTCATCGCGGTGATGGTAGCGATCATGGACGGGGGCTTGTCGGGACGCGCCGCCGGGGCCGGCCATGGCCACCCGCCGCCCGCGCATGGACCGGCGGCCGGTGAGCCCGGGTTCGAAGGCCGAGCGCCGGGTCGCCGCTCGCCGAACATCGATCTCTTGCTATTCCGGCCTCACGAGTACCATGGAGATGACCGAGTTGCGCGGTGGTGGGTGTGCGCACCGTCTCGAGTGACTCTCCGGCGGCTGAGTGTTCCGAGGGCGATGGATGCAGCGACATCCATGGGACCCGTCGCCATCCGACCGACGCGTCGACCCCTCCTCGGGGCGGGGATGGCGCCGTCTCGGCCGGGGTGACCCGCTGCTCTGGCTCGGCATGGCCGGGCTCGCCGCCCTCGGGGTCCTCAACCTCGTCGGTGTCGGAGACCCGACCGAAGCTGAGCACCAGCTGGCGACCGTGCTCCTCGGGTTCGGGGTCGCGATCGCCCTCTCCCTGGTCCGGATGCGCGTCTGGGTGGTGCTCGGCCGGCTCGTCTACGCTGGCGCCGCGCTCCTCCTGGGCGCGGTGGTGGTCGCGGGCAGCAGCGGCGTGGACGGGGGACGGCGCTGGCTGGAGGTGGGCAGCCAGCTCTTTCAACCCTCGGAGTTCGCCAAGATCGGCCTGCTGCTGGTGCTCGCCGACGTCCTCGGCAACCCGGCTCGCCGGCACCGCTACCTGATCGCGCTCGGGGTCGCGGCGGTCCCCATCGGCCTCACCCTGATCGAGCCCGACCTCAGCACCTCGCTGCTCCTGGTGATCATCTTCGCGGCGGTCGCCACCCAGGCCCGGGTGCGGGTGCGCAGCCTGCTGGTGACCGCGGTGGGGGCTGCCGCCCTCGCCCCGGTCGGACTGGCCCTGCTGCGCCCCTATCAGCTGGCGCGCCTGCAGGCCTTCCTGAGCGGCGGCGCCAGCGCCCTCGGCTCGGGCTGGACGGTCCTCCAGGCCCACATCGCGATCGCCTCGGCCGGGCTGCTCGGGCGTGGCTCCGCGGTCCCCTACCCGCTCCTCTCCCAGTACCTCCCCGCTCGCGAGACCGACCTGGCCCTGGTCAGCCTGGTGGAGCAGCGGGGTCTGCTGGCCGGCGCCGCCGTCTTCCTCTGCACCGCCGTGGTGATGTGGCGCCTGCTCGTCATCACCAAGGGGGCGCGCACCGAGGCCGCCGGGCTGGTGGGTGGGGGTTTCGCCTTCCTGCTGGGGTCGGAGGTCCTGATCTCGGCGGCGGGGGGCATCGGTCTGCTGCCGCTCGCCGGCGTCCCCTGCCCGTTGATCAGTGCCGGAGGCTCGAGCGCCGTCGCTCATCTGGGGGCGGTGGGCGCGGGCGCCGGCATCGCCCGCGACTCGCGAGCGCGGATCCTCTGGCGGCCTCCCCGCGGGCTGCGCCGGATGCCTCGCCTGGTGAGGGTGAGCGCGGCCGCGCT
>DNAU01000049.1:0-6425 GCA_003491925.1 Chloroflexota bacterium | reverse complement strand
ACCCTGGCCCTGGTCGGGACGGCGGTGGTCACCCTCGAGCTCCAGCGCCAGAGCGGGGCGGAGCTGCGCGCGGCGGCGCTCGCCGAGGTGACCCGCAGCATCGACCTCCCTGCCCCGCGTGGCGAGATCGTGGATCGCCACGGTGTCCCCCTCGCCTACGAGGCTCGGGCCTACCAGGTGGCGGTGATCCCCGGTCTGATCCAGGGGCGCAGCGGCGCCGTGACCGAGCTGGCGGCCCTGCTGGGGTCGGCGCCGGGGCGGCTCGACCGCGAGATCGACGCGGCCGGCTCCGAGCTGTCGGTCGACCTCCCCGGCACGGTGAGCGAGGCGGTGGGGGCGCGGATCAGCTCCGCCGGCCTGCCGGGAGTGATCCTCGAACCGTCGTACCGGCTCGTCTACCCCGAGGGCAGCCTGCTGGCGCCGCTGCTCGGCTCCACCGGCCCCGAGTGGGCCGGTCAGGTGGCTCAGCTCGGTCTGCTGCCCCCGGGGGACGTGGTCGGCCACTCCGGCCTGGAGGAGGAGTACGACACCTACCTGCGTGGGGTTGACGGCGACCAGCGGGTCCTCGTCGACCCGTTCGGAGGCGCGGTGGCGGCCAGCGGCCAGACGGCGCCCATCCCCGGCGGCACCCTCCAGCTCAGCATCGACCTGGGGCTCGAGGAGGAGGCCTCGGCGCTGCTTCAGAAGTCGATGGCCGGCGCCTACCCGCAGAGCCAGACCGGCGACTGGGGCTCGATGATCGTGATGGACGCCCAGACGGGCGCCATCCTGGCGATGGCCGGCGAGGGACTCGACGGCGCCGCCAACGCCACCGAGGCCGAGATGCCGCCGGGCTCGACCTTCAAGCTGGTCACCGCAGCCGCCGACGCCGCATATGACGCGATCCCGTCCTCGGCGGTGATCCCCACCGGCTGCTCCTACACCTACGACGGGATCCGCTACGCGAACTGGGAGTGCCTGCCGCCCCAGGACCTGCCCGAGGCCATCGCCTGGTCGAACGACGTCTACTTCTACCAACTGGCGCTCGCACTCGGTCCGCAGCGGATCGCCCAGGCGGCCACCGAGCTCGGAGTGGGCGGGCTCACCGGCATCGACCTCCCGGTCGACGAGCAGAGCGCGGGCGAGTTCTTCTACCCGGGTCACATGCCCGCGGGTGACACCTGGTACCCGGGGGTGACCCCCATGATGGGGATCGGCCAGGGCTACACGGCGGTGACGCCCCTGCAGGACATCCGCTGGCTGGACGCGGTGGCGACCGGAAGCCTGGTCACTCCCCACCTGGGGATGGACGTCGCCGGCAACGGCGGCGCGACGCCGCTCCTCCACCTCGCGGCGGCGGCGCTCCCCTTCGCCGCACGGCTCGGTCCGGTGGACGCCGGTCTGGCGCTGGAGGTCACCCAGGGCACCGGGACCATGCTCCAGAACCTGCCCGAGCCGGCCGGCGGGAAGACGGGGACCGCCCAGGACCCGTCCGCCCCCCACGGTGGCCCCGACGCCTGGTACGACGCCGTCTACCCGCTCGACGACCCCCAGGTCGTGGTGCTCTGCGCCGTGCACGGGGGCGGCCAGGGCTACTACGACTGCGAACCCTCGGTGGATCAGCTCCTCCAGTACTTCGCGGCCAACCAGGCGGGGATCATCTCGACGAAGCCGCCCGCGCCCACCGGCACTCTGGAGCTGGCCCCCCCCTCCTCGGCGTCTCCGGCACCGGCGACCGCTCCCGTGACCACGGTGGGCGCCGCCACGCCGTCGAGCCCGAGCCCGTCCCCGGTGGCGCCCGCCGCGGCCGCGGAGACCGCTAGCGGGCGGAGTACGCGGCGATGACCCGCGGCATCGAGATGACCAGCGCGGCACCCTCGGCGACGCAGGTCAGCGGCCGCTCGGCGTGCTGCACGGAGAAGCCGAACTCCTCCTCCAGCCGCTGTTCGAAGCCGGCGAGGAGTGACCCGCCGCCGAAGGCGATGACCCCCTCGTGCATGATGTCGCCGACCGCCTGGGGGGGCAGGTCCTCGAGACAGCCGGTCAGCGCGTCGATGATGCCGTCGACGGTCGGCCGCAGGGCGTCGGCGACATCCTTGGGGTCGAGCGTGACCAGACGCGGGCGCGAGCTGAGCACGTCTCGGCCCTCGACCACCAGCGGCTGCCCCTCGGCGGCGGCGTCGCGGAGCCGGATCTTGACATCCTCGGCGGTCAGCTCGCCGACCATCAGCTGGTGCTCCTGGCGCAGGTACTGGTGGAGCGCGAGGGTCATCTCGTCGCCCGCGATGCGGCAGGAGCGCGTCGCCAGGATGCCGCCGAAGCAGAAGGCGGAGACCTCGGCGGTGCCGCCGCCGACGTCGACGACCATGTGGGCGCGCGGCTGGAGGGGGTCGATGCCGCAGCCGATCGCGCCTGCGACGGGCTCGGGCACCAGCTCGACGCGGCTGACCCCCGCCTCCTCCACCGCCTCGATCAGGGCTCGGCGCTCCAGCGAGGTGGCCCCCGCGGGGACCCCGACCGCCGCGCAGGGGCGGAGCCGCTCCCAGGGGTATCGGAGGGCTAGGTGGAGGATGGCGATGATGAAGCTGCGGGCGGACTGCAGATCCGTGATCACGCCGTCGCGGATGGGGCGCACGGTGGTGAGCCCGACCGGGGTCCGGCCGACCAGCTCGCGCGCCTCGTGCCCGACCCGCACCGGCGGGCCGGAATGGCCGTTGACCCGGACGGCCATGACCGACGGTTCGTTGAGCACGATCCGCCGGCCCGGTCGGCAGACCACCGTGTTGGCCGTCCCGAGGTCGATCCCGAACCGCGACGAGAAGAGCATCTTCAACGCCCTCGGCTCCGCCTTCTCCTGCTGCTCGCCGTCACCCGCGGGTGCGGCTCACGATCTGATCATCCCCCTTTCGCAGCCAGCGGGAAAGACTCATTCGGGAGAAGCTCATGAGTGACGGGCTGCGCGAGCGCGACCAGCTGGAGGTCGGTGGGCGCGGGCTGGTCCTCCTCGGTCTGCTCGGATCCACCGCGGCCTCCCGCACCTGGCTCGCGGCGGACGCCGGGGACGCTCTCCACGTCGCCCGTCGGCTGAGCGGCCGCGACCCGGCGCAGCGCGCCGCCCTCCTGGGCGCGACCTCCGGCCTCTCCCGCCTGGACCACCCCGGCCTTCTGGCGCCCGAGCCGGCGTGGGAGGAGGGGGGCTCGGTATGGGTGATCCGACCCCACGACCCGGGCGTCAGCCTGCGCCGGCTGGCGGCCGTGGCCCGTCTCGAGCCGCGTCATCTCGCGTCGATCGGCGACGACGTCCTCGACGGTCTGACCGCCCTGCACGCGGCCGGTGCCACCCACGGGACCCTGCACCCGGGGAACATCCTGGTGGGGCTGGACGGCCGGGCGCGGGCCGTCGACGCCGGTCTCGGCGTCGACGCCACCACGGCGGTGGTGGGGTCGCGTGGCCGCCGCCAGCCCCGGGGCGGCCCCAACGTTCGGGACGACATCGAGGCGGTCGCCGCCGCGCTCCGCATCGCCATGACCCCCCCGCACCGGCGGGGTCAGCCGGCCTCTGACACCCACCGGCGGTCCGAGGAGATGGAGGCCCTCGACGCGGTCCTCGGCGGCCCCAGCCCGGCCTTCGACGGGGCGACCTCGGCGGACGCCGCCCGGGCCGCCCTCCGCGAGGTGGCGGGCGAACCCGACGCCCGGATCCGGCGCGAGATCAGCGCCCTGGTCAGCCCGCTGCGTGCGGTGCGACCGCTCGCGACCCCGGCCCTGGCGACCACCCCCCGGCCGGCCGGCGGTTCGCGACCGCCCCAACTCTCGGAGCCCGCCCCCGCCCCGGCCTCACCGGCACCCACCCGCGCCACCCGATCCCCGGCGCCGAGGGTGGAAGAGCCGGGGGCACCCGTGGCTTCCTCGGCGCCGGCGGAGGCCAGCTCGATCCTGGCTGGGGCGGCCATCCGGCTGAGGCCCGTCGGGAGACCTGCGGTCGCCGGGATCAGGGTGGTCCGGGGCCGGGCGCTCACCCTGGCGAGGCTGATGCGGCGCGGGTCGGTGACGGGGTTGAGGCTGCTCCGTCGCCGGGCGGCTCCGGCTGGCCTCCCGCCGGGGCGCGCACCGGCGGGGTGGCGGCCCGCCACCGGCCGGCGGCTGGTGCTCTGGCTCGCTCCACTGGTCGCGGCCGCCCTGGTCGCCGGGGTCGTCGTCATGCTGAGCGGCAGCCGTACGGGTGCGCCGGTCGGCGCCACCCCGCCGCCCTTCTCGGCAGCTCCGGCTCCCGCCCGCAGCGCGGCTCCCCCCGCGACACCGCCGGCGACGCCGCCCGCCACCGTCTCCGCGGTGCCGTCGCCGGCGGCCGCGTCCCCATCGCCACCCCCGCCGGCTCCGCTCGCCGCGGGCCCGATCGTGGGCCTGAGCCTCAGCCCGCAGGGTGGTGGAGGGTGCACGGTGACGGCGGGCGGTTCCTGCCTGGTCCAGGTTAACGTCGACCTCGACCCGCAGCCGGGGCAGATGACGATCAGCTTCGACCTGCTGCTCGTCAACCAGTGCACGGGGGCCTCGGCGACAGTCGCGGGCGGTTCGGTGGTGGCGGGCTCCGACTACGACTTCGTCTGGGCTGACGCGCCGGTGATCTTCCCGAGCGGCGACCCGACGACCGTCTACGCGGTGACCTCGTCCCCGGCCGAGGCCGCCTCTCCGGGACTGGCGCTCAGCGGGTCGGGTCCGGCCTGCTGACCACGCCGCCGGCCCTCAGCCGGCGGCGGCCCGACCTGCGGTGGCGGGGTGGCGAGGCGTCGCCGGGCTGGTGGACGCGGGTCCCTGAGGGCGCTCGCGGATGCCGGCCTCGACCGACCAGGCGGGTGGGATCTGATGCGGGGTGCGGGTGACGTCTCCGCACGCGTAGCACCGGCTGACCACTTCCTCGGACGTCGACGCCACCACTCGGGACTCATGTCCGCAGGCGACGCAAACCGTCAGACGCGTGGAGATCAGCTTCGTCCCAGCCATATGCTGCAGCCTCGCCACGAAGAGCCCAGCCGAGTCTCGTGGTGTCACTCGACGCGCCCCCAGGGTACGCGAAAAGCGGATCTTTGTCATGCTAGCGGTTGAAATAGTTGTGGCCGACATGTTCGATCCCGCGACTCTCGAGGTGGTCATGGTCTCCTTCGAGGGGCCGGATCGCTACAGCCTCGCGGGTGGTCTCGGAGTGCGCGCCCGGGAGCTGACCCGAGCCTTCGCGGCGGCCGGCTACGCCACCACCCTCGTCTTCGTCGGGGACCCCGCGCTGCCCCCAGAGGAGACCTCGAAGGGGGTGAGGCTGCTCCGCTGGTGCCAGGAGGTGAGCCAGCACTATCCGGCGGGCGTGTACGAGGGTGAATGGGCCAAGGCGGACACCCTCAGCCGAACCCTCCCCGACGCCCTGATCCAGCGCGTCGTCGGCCCCGCCGTCGCCCAAGGGAAGGTGGTCGCCGTCCTCTGCGAGGAGTGGCACACGGCGCTCTTCTGCCGCCGGCTCAGCGATGGCCTGGACGCCGCCGGTCTGCGCCGCCACGCGATCCTGCTCTGGAATGCCAACAGCCGTTTCGGCTGGGGCGAGATCGATTGGCCGGCGCTGAGCCGCGCGGCCTCCACGACCACGGTCAGCCGCTACATGAAGCAGCTCATGCTCGGCTCCGGGGTCAACCCGGTGGTGATCCCCAACGGCATCCCCGAGAGCGCCCTGGTGCGGCCCGATCCGGGGGCGGCGGCGGCGATCCGGCATGCCGCTGGGACGCCCTGCCTGGCCTTCAAGATCGGGCGTTTCACCCCCGACAAACGCTGGATCCAGGCGATCGAGGCGATCGCTGAGCTGCGGGCCGAGGGATTGACGGCCCGGCTCCTGATCCGGGGCGGCATCGAGTTGCACGGCGCCGAGGTGCTCGGCCGGGCTCACCACCTCGGCCTCTCCGTCTGCGACTGGGACGAGCGGGTCGACGATGCCGCCGGGGTGGCGCGCGCCCTCCGGGAGAGCCGTGGTGCCGCCATCGTGAACCTCCGCCGCTTCCTGCACGAGAGGGTGATCCCGGAGATCGACCTCGCGGCCACGGCCGTCCTCGCCAACTCGGGCCACGAACCGTTCGGGCTGGTCGGCCTGGAGGCGATGGCGGCGGGGGGTGTGGCCATGGTCGGGGCGACCGGCGAGGAGTACGCCCGGCCCTACGGCAACGCGGTGGTGATCGAGAGCGAGGACGGCGCCGAGGTGGCGGCGGCGCTCCGGGGGCTGGTGGAACGTCCCGGGCTGGCCCGCCGCCTGCGTCGCGCAGCCCGGCACGACGCCCGCGGCTTCGCCTGGCCGGTGGTGCTCGAGGGGCTGCTCGAGCGGCTCCGCTACATGGCCTTCCACCAGGGCGTGACCACCTCCAATCCATCTCCCACAGCCGCCCCCCGGGGCACTAGTGGAACGTCTCAGTAAT
>DNAU01000091.1 GCA_003491925.1 Chloroflexota bacterium | reverse complement strand
ACGGTGGCCGCGACTCTGACCGAGGGCTCGCACATCCTCGCCCAGGCGCTGTTCGCGCCGCTGCTCGCCGTGTGGTCGATCGGGGTCGGCACTGCGATCTCGGCGCGATCGAGCGACGTGCGGGTCGCGCAGCAGCTGGGAACGCTGGCCAGCCTGCCGCCCCTCGCGGTGACTGCCCTGGTGTCGTTCCAGATCGTGCCCCTGGGTGTGGGGACGGCGGTGGGGTTCGGGCTCGGGTTGCTGGTCATCGACATCGCCATGTGGCGGGCGGTCGCGGCCACGTTCGACCGGGAGCGGCTGATCACCGGCTCCCGGGCCGTGAAGACGACGGGCGTGGGCCCCGGCGGCCCCCCGGCGGGCACCGTGCGGCGGATACAAGCATAGGAGGCTCGAGAATGGGCGAAGCGACAATCCGTCTCTCGCGGGCAGGAAGCGCCAGCCCCCTGCTGGGGATGGAGACCTGGAACATCTCCATCGATGGCAGGGTGGTGGGCGCCATCGTCGCGGGAGAGACCGTCGAGGTGTCGGTCACCCCGGGCCGGCACTCGTTGCTTCTGCGGGGCCGGGGCCGGAACCGAAGCCCGCTCCGTGCCTTCGAGGTCGCTGAGGACGAGGTCGTGAGCTACCGCTGCCACGGTCCTCGGTACGGCCCGCCGCATATCGTGGCGGCACTCATCAAGCCAGATCTCTGGATCAGCCTCAGGCGAAGCTGAGGCGGCGGATGCCGAGCCCTCATAGGAGGTGGACCAGCGAACGGGGTCCGGTCAGTTGGTATGGCAGTTGCCCGCCTCGCAAGAACGGAGCGGCGCAGGGGCTCCCACGTACCCCTTGATGTACCCCTACAGGAGCGGCACTCGCTGACGCGGGCCGTCACGACCGCAGGCCAGCCGAATACGAAACGGCACCAGAAGCCACTAGGAATGACGCGTTCGGGGGATTTGTAAACCGTAGGATGGGAGTGCGAATCTCCCCGTCGGCTCCGATCTTGAATTCAGAGAGCGCCTCTGTCCACCATCCCTGGTCCGCTTGTACCCTGATGGACCAGGAGGAGGGGGCGTGGGCGCGTCAGCCGGCCGAATCGAGCAGACGGGCGAGAGCGCCAGCGGTGGCGAGGACGGACACAGGATCGGGCTCCCGGTGGCAAGCCTGCGCCGCGGCAGGGCCGGACGCCGCCAGCACCCCCGATGTCGCCTCGGCCAGTCCGCTGTTGGCATCCAGGTACGCCTGCTCCGGCACCGCGGTGATCACCAGGATGTCCTCTGCGTCTGCGTCTTCGACGTGCCGCTCGCGGAGCGCCATCTCCCGGGCGGCGGCGATCAGCGAGTCGGTGGTGTATTCGAACCACGGCTCGTCCGCACCTCGAGCGCGGAGGGACCAGCTCTGACCGGTAGGCTCATAGCCGTCGCCGACGTACCTCCGGTACTCGCCGCCCAGAAGGGCGTAGCCCTGGGCGACGAGAATCTCCATGAGCCGGGTGGCTTTCGGCAGAGGCACAGCCCAGCGGTCGTCGCGCGCGTCGCGGCGCGACGCCGCGGGGCCGCCGCCGACGCGACATGTGTGCGGATGCTGACGCGGGCACTCAGCCGCCCCGGGAGTGCCGGAATTGCGAGCACCGCTCGTCGATGGGGCACCACCCGGTAGGGCGAGGCCAGCGTCCGACTCTCGAGGATGCCGGACAGGCGACACGCTCACTGCCTACCGACCCCATCGTGCCGAGGCACGAGTCAGCGCGGGCGGGAACTGCGGCCGGCTTGCGATTCGAGCGCGGCGGGAGGTCGTGCAGAGCCTGCGTGGCGTCCGCCTCGGCAGTCGCGCCGGGACGGTGCGTATCAGCCTTCCAGTGGCCAGCCCGGACGCACTGCGCATCGACTGCCGTGTCGCACTCTTACGGCCCCTGCCGCAAAACCCGGGCCACACGGCGCGACAGTACACCGAACCACATTACCTGTCAATTTAGCCATGTCTAATCAGGCAGCCTTTCCCAAGCGCCCTTTGCCTGCAGGTCTCTCCCCGCAGGTCGTGACGCACCGGGCCCACTGCAAGCTGTCCCGATCCGCGGCTGAGTGACGGGAACGTCCGGATCCAGAGGGTGGTCACCGACCTAGCCCTGGACAAAGCCATCCAGAAGGAGGCGGCCCGGGGAAACTGATCAGCCGGGCTCCACCGCCGGGGCACCCTCCGCCGCGTGCGCGAGCGGCTGGGGGTCTCGGAACCCAGGGCGTGCCGAGTGCTGGGACAGTACCGGACCACCCAACGCCGGCCACCGCGGCCGGCCCTGGCGCCGGAGGAGCAGCTCCGCCGGCGGATGCGCCAGCTGGGCCGAACCTGGCCGCGCTACGGGCATCGGCGGATCTGGGCACGCGGGTGCGGCGGATCTGACGGGAGAAGGGGTTGCGGGTGCCGGCGCAGATGACCAGTTCACTGTCGTCGGCGTCCACCTCCACCGGCGCCGGCAGGGTCCGCACCGTCCCACCCCGGAGCGGTCGCGACTCTGCGGCGAAAGGGGGGTCGGCCCGGAGCAGCTCGACCGCCTGCCCACCTTCGACATCCTCCGCAAGCTCGCCGTCGCCCTCAAGCGTCATCGCCGACACCCTGCTCTTCGATGATGGCGACCGCGGCCCCGACGATGACCTCCGCCTCCAGTTCGAGGCCACCTCACGGCTCAGCAGCGAAGAGAAACGGATGGTCCGAGAGCTCCTCGACGCCATCCTCCTCAAACACGAGGCCAAGCGCTGGGCCAGCTCCGCCTGACCTGCGTCAGCCAGCTGAGACGCCGGGCGACGAAGCGCCTTCCATCGACGCTGCCCGCCGCAGATCGGCGATCAGCCTGTCAAGGGCATCCCCACCCCACTGGCCTCCCTTGGCCAACTCCTCGAGGAGCCCGATCACTTCCACCAGATCGCCCCAATCCTTGACGTGAGACCGATGGAGGTGGGTGTAGTTGTATCGGTAGAGGGTGGCGTACCGGTGGCGCT
>DNAU01000194.1 GCA_003491925.1 Chloroflexota bacterium | reverse complement strand
CATGTCCTTTTCCTTTCTAAAAAGCTATTTTATCACCACCAAGAACCAGGTGTCAAGAATGCTTTCTTAACTCCAGCGCTCGTTGAGCTCGGGCTCCTTGATCTTCCTGGGGTAGTTGTCGAAGTTGTCGAGTCCGAAGTGGTCGGCGACCGCCATGTAGGCACCCGCCCGGACCTTCGGGTCGGGCGAGGTGAAGGCCTGCGCCAGCTCGAGCGGGGTCGTGCCAGTTGACCGGGCGACCTCCTCCAGGCTCTCCTCGTCCCCGAACCACTCCTCGTACGAGGAGAGGGGGTGGGGCCACGACGGCTCGTAGCCCTCCGGCACCAGGTAGATCTTCCGGGGGTCGCTCGGGTCAGGGACGAGCTTCTTGCGCTCCACCTCGAACTCGTGGAGCAGGAACACGGGCTGGTCGTACCCGTCCTCGTCCTCGTAGGTTCCGACCTCGTCCGCCACCTCCAGGGTCGGCTCGGACCCGTCCCGCTTGATCCGCAGCCACTCGCGGTCGGTCTGGTACAGCGTCTTCCACTCTCTGAGCTTCGGCATGTCTCAGGTCCTCCTCAGACCGACCGGCCAGCGTCCCGTCAGTCCGCGGGCCAGGCCGGATACGTACGGGCGACTCTCGTTCTTGTTCTCGAGCAGGTAGGCGGCGCCCAGCACTCCCGCGAGGCCGAGGGCGGCGGGGAGGAGGACACGCGCCAGCGTCACGGGCGGGGGCGGCGGAGCGCTCGCCGGCGGCGCGCTGGCGGTCGGAGCACCCGTGGACGGAGAGTCTGCGACTCGAGCCGGCTTGACCTTCGCGCTCAGCTCGGCCAGGCGGGCCGTGTACTTCTGGTTGGCGTCGCGGAAGTTGACCAGCTCGAGGTAGTCCGTCCCCGCGTATTTGCCGTTCTTGGGCATCGAGAACTCCTGCCACTTCTGCAGGAACTTCCCGAACGCCTTGCGTTCGGTTATGGGGATGTTCTTCCCCAGGCGCACTATCGTCTGGAAGTTCCGCTGGATCGCCTCCCCCACCTGCCTGCCCAGGGCGGGGGCGTCCGCCTCCGCCTGGACGTCCTGGTAGAGCTCGCGCCTCTTCTTCTCGGTCATGAACAGGGGAGGGGGCGGCACCTGGCCGCAGGAGCTGCCCCGCTCCCAGCGTCGCCTCGTATTGCCCAGCAGTAGGTCTCTCGCCACGCCTCAGCCCTCCCTGTACGCGTCGGGGACGCCGACCACCACGGGGCGCGCGGCAGCCGAGACGATCCACTTAACCCCGAGGTACGCCACCCCGGCCATCACCAGGAGCCCCAGTATCGACTTTCCCGCGACCTTGGGGACGTCCGAGAGGTCGTCCTTGAGGCGGGCGCGCGCGGAGGCTTTCGCCTCCCTGATCCCGTAGAGGCCGGCGGCCTCGATCCAGATCAGCGTGAGCCGGCGCAGGAACTCGTCGTACACCGGGTCGCCGGGGCCGTAGGCGGTCTTGCTGTCGCGCGAGCGGCCGTAGATGTCGGCCGCCTTCGCCGCCTGGTCGACCGCGCGCTCGAGCGGCAGGTGGTCGCGCGACGCTACCCAGTCCCACCAGGTCGTGTTCTTGTCGAGCATCTTGTGGCCGCACTTCACACCGGCCAGCAGCTTCCCCCGCATCTGCGCCGCGGTCATCTTCTTGGGCATCGCCCGCAGCAGCTCGAGCAGCTCCCCCGCGTAGGGCACGGGTACGTTACTCATGCCCTTGGCGGCGAGCTCGTCGTGCAGGGCGTGTGCCTGCGACAGCAGGCGGTCGAAGTCGCGCTTGAGCGAGGGGGAGGCGAGGTCCCAGCCTCCCGGGATCGTGGGGGCGTCGGCCGCGAAGGCCCGCCACCGGCCCGCGAAGTCGTCCCACTTGCGCTCGTCGTCGCGCGACAGGATCTTGTCGCCGTGGACCCGGCGGGCCTGCTTCACCGACCGGTCGACCGCGTCGACGTAGTTCTGGGCGGCGTCCACGTCGGTGAAGGAGACCGCTCGCTTCGCGGATCCTACGCCGGTCTTACCCATCTTGCGGGCGGCTACCTCCGGGTCCCACATGTCGCCCACGGCTATCCACTCGATGGAGCCGGGAGGGGGCGGGGCGCCGCGGGCGAAGTTCCTTGCCATGGGTCTTGACCTCAGAGCTTCCCGATCTCTTGGTAGGGGGCGTTCGGGCTGGGCGAGGGGTCGCAGACGAAGCCCAGGGGGGTCCTCAAGCGCTCGTCGTGGTAGTCGGCGGTGGGTACGAGGAAGTACCGCTCGGGGCCGCTCCGCCCGTACTTGGCCTGCTTGCAGCACAGACCGACCATCCCCTCGGGCACTTTCTCGTGCCAGTCTCCGTACGCGGCGATGGTGACCCAGTCGTCGCCGTGCTCGCGCTGGAACACTTGCTTCTGCCGCTCGGCGCTCTCGGCAGGCGACAGGCTCACGCCGAACACGGCCTCGTACTCGTCGGGGCACCAGTTGCGCAGGGTCTTGTGGGAGTCCTCGAGGGTGCCGCGCACGACTCCCTGCTCTACTAGCTCGGGGAAGGTGACTAGCACCCAGTTGTACTGGATGTCCTCCTCGTACCACCCACCCGCGGCCCGGATCCGGGAGGGCATCTTCTTGTTGAGGGAGGCCGACAGCTTGAGCCCCCCGTGCGAGGGAGTCCCGACCGCGTACAGCCCGTCGGCGAGCTTGGTGACGCTGTCGGCGCGTCCCCAGGGGGTGCTCATGCGGATGTGTGGTTCAGATCTTCTCATTGTTCTCTCCCTAGTCGACGATCCCCAGGTGCTGCATCTCGGTGAGCCAGGAGTTGATGAACACTCGCTGGCGGTCGGAGCTGGTGCGGGGCCAGTCGACGAGGCGCGAGCGCTGCAGTCCCCCTATCGTGTTGGTCAGGAGGGCCTCCGCGTTCGGGCGGTCGAGGGGGAAGGTCGCGTTGAGCTTCCGACCGTCCTCGAGGATCATGGGAGCATACCTCCGGGCCGATTCTCGGCCCAGACCGTCGAGGTAGGTCGCCCTGGTGAGGTCTCGCTTCGCCATGACTACTTCTTCACCGTGCGGTAGAGGCTCACGGCGCCGACGAAGCCCACCGCGGCGGTGAGGGCCAGCATGCCGAGCTTGGCGTTGTTGGCCGCCGTCCGCACGTCGTAGCGGACCTCGTCGATCTTGTCGAAGATAGCTTTCTGCTGCTTCGCGGGCAGGACGATGGAACCGATGCTCCAGTCGCGACTTCTCTTGCCCAGTAGTAGGTCGTGTGCCATGGTCAGCTCCGTCGTTCGAGGACGCCCAGCTCGCGCAGGCGGTTGTACCAGCCTACCAGGAAGTCGTCCTGCTTGGCCGTCGTCAGGGAGTCCCAGGGGATGCCGTGGTCTCTCTCGAGCAGCTCATACACGTCGCGCAGGACGGGGAAGAGCTCGCTCACGTGGCGGGCCGGCAGGCGATACCCCTGCTCGTTGGCCTGGCGGATGATGTGGGGTGCCAGGAGGGCGGCGTACTCCCGGCCTAGCCGCCAGAGGCTCGAGTGGGTGATCTTCTTCGGTTTCTTCACGGCTCTCAGCTCCTCTTGGCGGGCACGCGACCGTCGAGCCGCCCGAACCAGTACCAGGGCCACTTGCCGCTGAGTATCCGCGTGGCGAACATGAGCCCCACCGACCACCCGATGATGCCCGGTCCGCGCGCGGGCGCGGGCTTGTCCACGCACGCGGGCTGCTCTACCAGGTAGTGTCCGCTCGTGGCCGGTGCCACCTGGCGGCTCCAGCTCCGCTTCGTGCGTCCTAGCAGTAGGTCCTTTGCCATGATTTTCCTCGTGATTTCGCTAACTTAGCTCTGCCGTTGAAAAATTGTGTTTGACACCTGGTTCTTCGTGGCTCAGAATATGATCATGATGCCGAACAGAACGAAGGTCTCTCAGGTGGTGAACTCCGACTCCCTCATCACGTTCTTCCTCATCCTGGTGCTGCTGGTCTCGTTCGCGGGCCTGCTGCTCACCGGCTGCGGCGGCGACTCCGGGCCGGGGCTCACCGAGGTCGATGGAAGCTGGCAATGCGAGATCCCCTCGCCAACGGGGGATCAGAACGTTGTTGTTTCGCCAGGCAAGGTCGCTCCTGCCCGCGACAGGGCGGAGTACATCGTGATAGCTACCAACGTTGAAACGCTCTGCAACAACTACAAGGCGTGGGCCATAGCGCAGGACAAGAAAAACGGCGTCTCGAACGATACGGCAATGAGCGGACTCGACTGTTCGGACGTTGCTCATGATTTCGAGGGGACCAGTGGTTACTACTGGTGCGTCGATCTTGTGCAACCCAGCGAGCTCGCGACTCTCAAATCTTCTTCGTATTGCAAGGGTCTGCCTTCCGATGAATTTTCTTGTTTTGAGAGTGTAGTAGAGAATGGGTCCGAGTACACTCCGCCGTTGGGAAGCACTTGTCAGGGAGCTGGGCAGTCTGCTGATGTCCAGCTTAGTTCGCCGGCCTGCGTGGCGGCTTTGATAGCCCCTGGAGCTCACGTCAACAACTCGATGACGCGCAATTGGGCTATATGTTCCCAGACAGGCGTCTTCATGGGATGGATGTGCGGATCTGGTTACAATTAGGCCGGACATCAGATACCAATCTCGCAGACGATCTTGAGCATCGAGACGGTGTCGTTGCTCGAGTTCGACTGGATGCCGATGATGCTCTCGTTGCCCATGATCTCGATCTCCGGAGGCGAGTTGTCGCCGGCCGCGATCTGGATGAAGTCGACCGGGCGGACCCCGTCGTGTAGCAGTATGTTCAGGGCCGCGTTGCCCGAGGTGTTCTTGAACCGTAGGATCTTGACGGACTTCGTGAACGCCGGGAGCGCCCAGAAGGCGTAGCCCGTGTATCCGCCGATCTCCGATGCCGGTGGACTTCCGACGAGGATCAGAGCTGGGGAATTGTGAGTGTCCGAGAAGCCCGTTTCGGGTGTTACGTAGCAGTTGAGCGTCTTGTAGACCCTGGAGCGAGGCTTGCCGAAGTAGTTGGCCATCGCCTTGACGAGCACGGGCTCGGCGGGGATGACCAGCTTGCTGCCGCCGCTCGGGTTGTCGCACACGATCGGGCCGCCCGGTCCGAAAACGGGGATGAAGGCGGGAGGATGAGGTAGCAGCGAATTGTTGTAGTTGATCCACTGGACGAGTGACATCGGCGGGTTCGTGCCGAGGATGGGCGCCAGGAGGAGGTTGTCGTAGCGCGCGTA
>DNAU01000253.1 GCA_003491925.1 Chloroflexota bacterium | reverse complement strand
CGCCTGGAATTCATCCATCCCGATGGCCGGAGCATCTACGTCAGCCGCTTGCACACCAAAGGCTACACCGGCCCCGCCGCTCCCGCCGCTTTGGCTGCCGCCGGCCCGGTCCGCCTCTCCGAGACGGACCAGAACGTCACCGTGCAGACCGCCGGAACCCAATTGGTCCTCGACAAGCACACCGGCCAGATCACTTCCTGGCGCGCCGGCGGCCAGGAGGTCGTCCGCGGCGGGCCTATTCTCAACCTCGGCGAATCCAACCCCGGTGGCGGCGGACGCGCGGGTGGAGGCGGCGGCGTGGGTCCCGGAGGCCGCGGTCGCGGCGCTGGACGCCCTGGAGGGGCGACCGGTGGTGCTGATCGCGGGGGGATTCGACCGCGGGCAGGACCACGGCCCGCTGGTGCGCCGCTGCCGCCCGGAGCGGGGGGTCCTCGCCGTGGTCACCCTGCCTCCCAGCGGGGTCCGGCTGGCCGCCGACCTGGCCCAGGCCGCGGGGAGCGCCCCGGTGGTCACGGCCGCCGACCTGGAGGAGGCGGTCCGCCTGGCCCGCGAGCGGAGCCGCCCGGGATCGGTCGTGCTCCTCTCCCCGGCCGCGGCCAGCTACGGCGCGTTCCGCGACTTCGAGGCCCGGGGGGACGCCTTCCGCGCCGCCGTGGCGGGGTTGGGGGTGGCGGCCACTGATATCCTCACTCCCCAGATGGACGCGAGCGGAGCCCTCCGTCAGCCGCCGAACCCTAACCCCGAGGGTGGGACGTGAAGGCCGACGCCGCGAGCCCGGCACCCAGCCAGACCCAGATGCTCTTCGAGTCGATCCTCGACGAGCTCGCCGAGTTCGAGGAGCGCCTGGAGACGGCGGTCGCGGCGGACCTCGGCCCGATGGCGGAGGCGATGCGCCACATCGTGCGCGCCGGCGGGAAGCGGATCCGCCCCGCGCTGGTCATCCTCAGCTCGCGCCTCGGCAATCCGGTCATGGACCACGTCTACGACCTGGCCATGGGGATCGAGTTCATCCACACCGCCACCCTGGTGCACGACGACCTCATCGATCGCTCGCCGACCCGGCGGGGGATGACCACCCTCCACGAGACGATGGGGCCGGCCCCGGCGATCATCATCGGTGACTACTACTTCGCCAAGGGCGCGAACCTCACCGCCGGCATCGGCGAGCCGGCCATCGATGTCGCTATCAGCAACACGGTGATGACCATCTGCATGGGCGAGCTGCTGCAGATGACCAGCAAGGACGACTACTACCAGTCGCTCGCCGACTATCACCGCAAGATCGAGCGCAAGACGGCCACGCTGGTCGCCACCTGCTGCTTCTGCGGGGCGGTCGTGGGGGGCCTCGAGCCGGCACAGCGGGCGGCCCTGCAGCGCTACGGCCACAAGCTGGGGATGGCCTTCCAGATCGCCGACGACCTGCTCGACTACGTCGCCACCGAGGCGGAGCTCGGCAAGCCGGTCGGGGCGGACCTCCGCCAGGGAACGGTGACCCTGCCCTTCATGCTCGCCCTCCAGGATCCCCTGGTGGGTCCTGAGCTCGCCCGCGTCCTGCAGCGCCAGCCGCGGGGCGACCCGGACTACGAGCTGGTCGTCGAGCTGGTCCGGCGCAGCGGCGCGGTCGCGGCCACCGAGAGCGCCGCCCAGGAGTTCGCCCGCGACGCCCGCGCCGAGCTGGCCGGCTTCGCCCCCTCGCCCGCCCTGCACACCCTGGAGGCCGCCTGCGACTACGTCGTCGGGCGCCGGATCTGACCGGGGTGGCGCCCGGCAGCGGTCCCGGCTCAGCCCCCCGGGGCACCCCGCCGTGGCCGGGTCTGGGGGGCGCGCAGCGCACCGATGCGTTCGAGCTGCCCGCGGAAGCTGAGCAGCCAGGCGATCAGGGCGATGGTGGCGGCGACCAGGCCCCCGGCCTCGACCCCCATCCAGACCAGCCCGTCGCCGGCGCCGGCCACGGAGATGAGCGCGCTCACCCCGCTGACGGCCAGGCGGGCGAGGTCGGCGAGGGTCAGCACGCCGAGCGCGACCAGGGCCCAGCGGGCGCCCGCGTACTCGCGGCGCAGGCCCGCCCGCAGCTCCGTGGCGGTCTGCTCCCGGGGGTTGCTCCGACCGGCGGGCGGCTCCAGGCCCCCCCGGCGGAGCCGTGCCGCGCTGAGGCCGAGGATGGCGGCGATCGCCCAACCCGGCCAGGCGGTGAGCGGGGACGATGCGTCCGCGAAGAGCGTGCCCATCGGGCTGAGCGCGTTCCCGGCTTCGCGGAGGTCGAGCTCGTGCTCGTGGATGACCAGGGCGGCGAACCCCCATCCCGCCGCGACCGCCACGGCCAGCAGGCCGGCCGCCGCGCGGCCGATCCGGGGCAGGCCGTCGAGCAGGAGCAGCTCGGCCGCCAGCGCCAGGCGGGCGGGTGCTCCGGCGCCCTCGCGGTCCCGCATCGGCTCGAATTGTATTCGCGCCAGAGCCGTGGTCGAGGCTGAGACCGGTGGCCCCCCGAGCTGAGCCCAGGGACGGGTCGACGATCCGGGTCCTCACCTACAACGTCCTGCTCGGCGGGGAGCGGCGCGAGGAGCGGATCGCCCGGGTCCTGGCCCGGGCCGGCGCCGACCTCATCGCCCTCCAGGAGGTGCGCGACGACGGCATGGTCGAGCGCCTGGCCGGCCGCCTCGGGATGACCTCGGTGGCCGGGGCACCGAGCGACCGTGGCCCGCTGGGGCTCGCGGTGCTCACCCGGCTGCCGATCGCGGCGCACCGCAACCGCCGCCACCCCGGGATGCTGCGGAGCCACCTCGAGGTTACCGTCGAGCCGCGGCGGGGGGAGCGCCTGCGCTTCCACGTCGTCCATCTCGCCGCCCGCTTCGGCGAGCGGGCCAAGGGCGAGGCCCGCCGGCTGCGGGAGCTGGAGGCGGTGCTCCAGGACATCGCCGGTGAGCCGCGCCTGCCCCATCTCATCCTCGGCGATTTCAACTCGCTCAGCCCCGGCGACCACCTGGAGGCGACCCGCTTCTTCCGGCGGATGAATGCGCTGCGCCGGGCCCGGCTGCTGGTGCGCGGGGCTGACGGCTGGATGGGCCCGGTGGCCGGTGCGGAGGAGGCGCTCGACGCCCGCTGGCTGGCCCAGGGGATCGATCCGCGGCTCCAGGGCGGGGTGCCGTCGCTTCCCTGGGTGGTCGGGCCGCTGACCGGCCTGCTGCCGGAGCGTCCGGCGGTGGACCGCGTGCTCGGCCGGGCGATCGAGCGCTGGACGGTGCCGCGCCTGCTCGAGGCGGGGTACACCGACTGCTTCCGCCACCTCCATCCCCGCGCCCACGGCTACACCTGCGCCACCTGGCTGCCCGCGGCGCGAATCGATTACATCTTCGCGAGCTCCGAGGTGGTCCCCCGGGTGGTCGGCTGCGACGTCCTCAGCGGGCGTGGCCGCGCCGCCCGCGAGGTGGCGACCGCGTCAGACCACTTCCCGGTCACCGCCGAGCTCCGCGTCTGACCCCGGCTACGACGCCGGAGGTTCGCCCGCCGGCCGGCTGGTCACCACCAGGTAGTAGAGGATGGCGGAGACGACCAGCCAGAACACGAAGATGACGATCGACCCGTCGCCGAGCCGGTAGTAGAGCGAGTTGGCGCCCACGAACACGATGTTCCCGACCAGCGAGAGCACGTCGCCGGCGGCCGCGAGGACCAGCCCGTAGACCGCCACCGCCCGGCTGCCGGCGACGCCGGGCAGGGTCAGCATCATGACGACGCCCACCGTCATGACCACCCACCCCGCGGTCAGGAGCACGGTGCCGGCCACGTCGAGGGTGGGGAAGCTGCAGAGGACCAGCCCGTTGCAGAGGCTGGAGACCCCGAGCACGAAGAGCAGGGAGACCACCGCGGCGACGATCCCAAGGATGGTGAGCACCAGCCCCAGCAACCGGGCGTCGAGGTTGACCCTGATCGGGGGCCTCTCCGCGAAGGGGGGCCTCACCAGGCCGTTGTCGCTCAGGTGGTGGGTCATGGGGTCCCCTGGTTGGGACGGCGCCCCGAAGGTGGCTCGCTGGTTCGGAGGGAGCGCAAGCCGCTCACGGAACGCTGGGCTGGCTGCCCGCGTCTCCCGCGGGCCGGCCACGGCGGCGCCGCTTGCCGCCGCGGCGCCGGCGTGCCGCGTCGTCTCGATGGGCACCGGTCTCGCCGTCGACCCAGCGCGGTGGCGGCGGCTGGCCGTCGGCGAGCAGGTCGCCCAGGGTGCGCCAGCCGAAGGGCTCGCGGCCGCGCCGAATCAGCTCGAGGAAGCAGCCCATGGTCGCCTCGGCGTCGGCCAGCGCGTGGTGGGGACGGCGGTGGGGCACGCCCAGCTCGACGCAGAGCCGCTCCAGGCCGATGGTGTCGCGAAGGTCGTAGAGCTTGGCGGCGAGCCGCGAGGTGTCGAGGTTGTCGGCCTCCAAGCTCTCGCCGAGGGTCGCCGCGATCAGCCGGCTGTCGAAGGCGTCGGCGCTGTGCTCGACCAGCACCGCCCCCCGGCAGAAGCGGCGAAAGCGCTCGAGCACCGGCCGCACCGGTGGGGCGCCCCCCAGGGTCTCGCTGGAGATGCCGTGGATGCGCCGGGCGAACGGGTTGATCCGGTCATTGCTGTGGACCAGCGTCTCCAGGGAGATCAGGTGTCGCTCGAGGGTGAAGGCGACCGCCCCCAGCTCGACCAGCCGGTGCGGTGACTGGCCGGTGGTCTCGCAGTCCACCGCCACGAAGCGGAGCTGCTCGATCGGAGTCTCGGGACCGGGGCGGGGGCGTGCCGGCTCGTCGTCGGGATCATCGATCGCCGCGAAGCGCTCGTCGGCGGCGGGGCCGAGGCGAGCCACGAAGCTGTCGCCGACCGGCACCGAGCCCCGGCGGCGGCCATAGTGGCGCCGCCCGTGAGGAAGCGGCTCGCCGCCGCCCGGGGAAGGTGGCTCGGATCCCCCCGTCGAAGAATCAGGCGACAGCGGCGCCGGCATGGGTGTGGAGAGGGACATGTGCGAGTCTCCGGCCATCCTAACCGCTTCGGGTACCGGAGCGAACCTATACTCGGAAGAGATGCGCCTCATCGCCGCCGGGATCACCTTTCGCACGGCTCCCGTGGAGGTCCGGGAGCGCGCCGCCCTCTCCGACCCCGCGGCACGTCACCTGCTCCGATTCCTGGTCGGGCACGGCGGGCTGAGCGGCGCCGCCGCGATCTCGACCTGCAACCGCACCGAGCTGTACGTCAGCGTCCACGACGAGCCGGACCCGGAGGCGATCATCCCCCGGCTGCGGCGCTACCTCGACCCGGAGGGAGAGGAGCGGGTGCGCGAGCACGTCACGATCTTCCGCGGCGACGAGGCGGTGGAGCACCTCTTCCGGGTGGCCACCGGGCTGGACTCGATGGTGGTCGGCGAGACCCAGGTCCTCGGCCAGGTCAAGGCGGCGCATCGCCTGGCCCTGGAGACGGGGACCCTGGACGCGCAGCTCGACTTCGTCTTCCGGCGGGCGATCGGAGCCGCCAAGCTCGCCCGCACCCAGACCGGGATCGGCCGCGCCGCGGGCAGCATCAGCGAGGCGGCCATCGCGGTGGCCGAGAAGGTGCTGGGGAGCGTCGAGGGCCGCACCGCGCTGCTCATCGGTGCCGGCAAGATGAGTGCCCTGGCGGCGCGCCGGCTCCAGCGCCAGGGCGCACGCCTCCGGGTGAGCTCACGCGGTGGGGAGTCCGCCGCCGCCCTGGCCGCGCAGCTGGGTGCGTCGGTGATCGGGACCGACGACCTGGCCGCGGCGATGGTGGAGTGTGACCTGGTGGTGGCCGCCACCACCAGCTTCGAGCCGGTGCTGGACCGTGCTCTCTGCAGCGCGGTCCAGGAGCGGCGCTCCGGGCGGCCGCTCTGCCTCATCGATCTGGCGGTGCCCCGGGACGTCGCCCCCGATGTCGCCGGCCTCCCGGGGGTGACCCTGATCGACATCGACGAGCTGGGCCGCCGCCTCCAGGACGGCGCCCACGACCACAGCCGGGCGATCGCCGCCGCATCCCAGGTGGTGGTCGAGGAGGTGCGCCGCACCCTCGACGTGCTCGACCGGAGGGACGCGTCGGTGCCCACCATCCGGGCCCTGCTGGAGCGTGCCGAGACCATCCGGCTCCGGGAGGTCGAGCGGACTCTGGCCCGGCTGCCCGCCGCTGACGCCGAGCTCACCGAGCGCATCGACGCCCTCAGTCGCAGCCTGGTGCGCAAGCTGCTCCACGCTCCGATCACCCATCTCCGGGCGGCCTCCGACGACCCGGGAGTGGTCCTCCGGCTCCGGGAGGCGTTCAGCCTGGACGATCCCGGCACCGGCGAGCGGTGAGCGGCGGGGCCTTCCGGCTCGCCACCCGCGGCAGCCGTCTGGCCCTCGCCCAGGCCGCCCTGGCGGCGGACGCGCTGCGTGCCGGCGGCGTGGCGGCCATCGAGACCGTCGTGGTCAGGACCCAGGGGGATCGGGAGGCTGCCACGCCGGTCGCGCGGCTGGAGGGGGAGGGCTGGTTCAGCGCCGCCCTGGAGCGGGAGCTGGTCGAGGGACGCGCTGACGCGGCGGTCCACAGCGCCAAGGACCTGCCCAGCCGGCTCGGTGGCGGGCTGGCGGTCGCCGCGTTCCTGGAGCGGGCCGACTGCCGCGATGGCCTGGTCACCCGAGACGGGAGCGGACTCGACGCGCTGAGGCCCGGCGCCGCGGTGGGCACCAGCAGCGCGCGCCGCGCCGCCTTCCTGCGGCTGCTCCGCCCCGATCTGGTGGCGGTGCCGATCCGCGGCAACGTCGACACCCGGCTCCGCAAGCTCGAGGGCGGCGAGGTCGCAGGGCTCCTGCTCGCCTGCGCCGGGCTCGATCGCATCGGGGCGTCCGACCGGCTCAGCGAGCGGTTCGACCCCCGCCTCTTCGTGCCCGCCCCGTGCCAGGGCGCGATCGCCATCGAGGCCGGGATCGGCAGCCCGGCGGAGGCCGCCTGCGCCCCGGCGGACCACCGGGACACCCGCGCCGCGGCCGCCGCCGAGCGCGCCATGCTGGGCGCCCTGGGTGGCGGCTGCCTGCTGCCGCTCGGCGCCTGGGCCCGGGTGGAGGAGGGACGTCTGGTCCTGACCGCCGCGCTCGATGCCGATGGGGAGGTGCGCAGGGCCGAGCTGGGCGGCGAGGTCGACGCCCCGGAGGAGCTGGGGGCACAGGTGGCCGCGAGGCTCCGATGAGCGCGCCGGCGGCGCGGCCGCTCGCCGGCCGCCGGGTCATGGTGACCCGCGCCGCGGCCCAGGCTGTCGCGCTGAACCAGGAGCTGCGCCAGCTCGGGGCGGCGGTCGTCGAGATCCCCGCCATCGCCATCGAGCCGGTGGGCTCCCCCGAGGAGCTGCGCCGTGCCGCGCGCCGGCTCCGGACCCGGCGCCCGCCGCGATGGCTGGCCGTCACCAGCGCCAACGCCGTCGAGCGGCTCCGCGAGCTCGACCTCCCCGAGGACCTCGCCGGTGTCCGGGCGGCGGCGGTGGGGGAGGGGACCGCTCGCGCCCTGCGCGAGATCGGGATCAACGTCGACCTGGTGGCACCCGGGACGGGGGCGGCCGCGCTGGCGGATGGTCTCGTCGCCGCGGGAGCCGGGGGCGGCGCGGTCTGGCTCCCCCAGGCGGAGGCCGCCCGCAGCGAGCTGGGCGAGCGGCTGCGGCAGGCCGGCGCGGAGGTCATGGTGACCGTCTGCTACCGGACCGTCCCGGTCCCCGGATTGCCCAGCCTCCTGGACGCGACCCTTGCCGGCGGGATCGATGCGGTGACGCTGCTGAGCCCGAGCGCCGCCGAGGCGGTGATCGCGGCGGTGGGCGTCGAGAGGCTGGACGGGGTGAGCGTGGTCTGCGTCGGCGGCACGACCGCCACCGCGGTGCGTCGCCACGGGATCCTGCCGGTGGTGGCGGTGCGCGGTGACGCGGCCGGGGTGGCGGCGGCGGTGGCGAGGGCGCTGCGCAGGTGAGTAACCTGGGACGGCCATGCCCTTTCCCGCAGAACGCCCCCGGAGGCTGCGGCGCACGCCGGCGCTGCGCCGGCTCGCCGGCGAGACCCGGCTGAGCCCGGCCGACCTGGTCCATCCCCTCTTCGTGCGCGAGGGCATCGATGCGCCCGTCTCCATCGCCAGCCTGCCCGGGCATCGACAGGAGACCGTCGACAGCGCGGCTGGCGTGGTCGCGGGCGCTCTCCAGGTCGGGGTGAGCGCGGTGCTCCTCTTCGGGGTCCCGGCACGCAAGGACGCGGCCGGCTCCGAGGCCTGGAACGACGAGGGGATCGTGCAGACGGTGCTCCGTTCGCTGCGGGGTCAGTTCGGCGCCGACTGTGTCCTGATCGCGGACTGCTGCCTCGACGAGTACACCGACCACGGCCACTGCGGCGTGCTCCGCGAGGACGGCTCGGTGGACAACGACGCCACCCTCGAGCTCTACGCGCGGACGGCGGTCTCCCAGGCCCGGGCGGGAGCGGACGTGATCGCCCCCAGCGGGATGATGGACGGCCAGGTCGGTGCGATCCGGACGGCCCTGGACGGCGCCGGCTTCGCCGACACGGCCATCCTCGCCTACAGCGCCAAGTACGCGTCGGTCATGTACGGGCCGTTCCGCGACGCGGCCGACTGCGCCCCACGCAGCGGGGACCGGCGCGGCTACCAGATGGACCCCGCCAACGCGCGCGAGGCACTCCGCGAGGTGAGCCTCGACGTCGCCGAGGGCGCCGACATGGTCATGGTCAAGCCTGCGCTCACCTACCTCGACGTGATCCGGCGGGTGCGCGAGGCCATCGACGTGCCGGTCGCCGCCTACAACGTGAGTGGCGAGTACGCGATGATCGCCCATGCCGCCCGTGCCGGGGCCTTCGACGAGCGAGCCGCGGCCCTGGAGGTCCTGACCGCCATCCGCCGGGCTGGCGCCGACATCATCATCAGCTACCACGCGCTCCAGGCAGCGCGCTGGCTTCGCGAGGAGTGACCCAGACCAGGATGAAGCCCCCCACCAGCCCACGCCGACTCCCCTTCGTCATCGCCGCGACCGTGGTGCTGGTGGTGGCGGCCATCGCCGGAGTGGTGGCGCTCGACCACGCCGACAGCGCCACGCCGGTCGGCGCGGTGGCACCGACGCCGACGCCGACCCCCACGCCGTCGCCGACCCCGACGCCGACGATCATCCCCTACGCGGACTGCGCGTCGGCCACCTTCGGTTCCCCGCTGGCTCCGCTCAACCCGCCCTCCGACGTCCATGTCTATTCGGCGGCGCCGGCGATGACCATCGACCAGAGCAAGCTCTACGAGGCGACCATCGAGACCAGCAAGGGGAACATCGTCATCTGCCTCCAGCCCGACCTGGCCCCGGTGACGGTCAACAACTTCGTCACCCTCGTCCGCAACGGCTTCTACAACGGCATCCCGTTCGCCCGGGTGGTCTCCGGCTTCGTCATCCAGGGTGGGGACCCGAACTGCATCGGCAACGTTCCGTCGGCCCCGGCCACACCCAGCGGGAGCTGCGGCTCCGGCGGGCCCGGCTACAAGTTCGACGACGAGCCCGTCCACGAGAAGTACATCGCCGGGGCGGTGGCCATGGCCAACAGCGGGCCCAACACCAACGGCTCCCAGTTCTTCATCTGCATCGCCGACGACACCAGCAGCCTGACCCTCAGCTACAACCTCTTCGGGCAGGTGGTCAGCGGCCTCAGCGTGGCCCAGTCGATCGTCCAGGGTGATGTCATGGAGCAGGTCACCGTCACCGAGCAGACGTGAGCGCGGACTCGGCACGCCTCCGCGAACGTGCCGCCCGGGTGATGCCGGGAGGGGTCTCCAGCCCGGTGCGGGCGTACGCGGCGGTGGGCGGTGAGCCCCCGGTGATCGCCGCGGCGGAGGGCGCCCATCTGGTGGACGCCGACGGGTCCCGCTTCGTCGATTTCGTGCTCGCCTACGGCCCGCTGATCCTCGGCCACGGCCACCCGGCGGTCGTCGAGGCGCTGCGCGGCCAATTGAGCCGAGGGGTCGCCTACGGCCACACCGCGAAGCCGGAGGTGGAGCTGGCCGAGCGGATCTGCGCGGCCCTTCCCAGCGTGGAGATGGTCCGCTTCGTCAACTCCGGGACCGAGGCCACCATGTCAGCGCTGCGGCTGGCCCGGGCGGCCACCGGCCGCGACCTGGTGGTCAAGTTCGCGGGCGCCTACCACGGCCACGCCGACGCCCTGCTCGCCGCCGCCGGGAGCGGGGTGGCGACCCTGGGGCTCCCCGGGTCCTCGGGGGTCCCGGGAGGGGCGGTCGCCGACACCCTGGTGCTCCCGTACAACTCCGCCGGCGCGATCGCGGAGGCGTTCGCGGTCCACGCCGGCCGGATCGCCGCCGTGATCGTGGAGCCGGTGGCCGGCAACATGGGCTGCGTCCCGCCGCTGCCCGGCTACCTGGAGGAGCTGCGGCGGCTGACCCGCGAGGACGGCGCCCTGCTGGTCTTCGACGAGGTGATGACCGGATTCCGGGTGGCCTACGGGGGGGCCCAGGGGCTGTACGAGATCGAGCCCGACCTGACCTGCCTCGGGAAGGTCATCGGCGGCGGCCTCCCGGTCGGCGCCTACGGAGGGCGGCGCGCCCTGATGGAGCGGGTGGCGCCACTCGGCCCCGTCTACCAGGCGGGGACCCTCTCCGGCAACCCGCTCGCCATGGCGGCGGGGGTCGCGACCCTCGACGTGCTGCGCGACGGGGACGCCTACGCCCGGCTGGAGTCCCTCGCCGGCCGGCTCGGCGACGGGCTGCGCACCGCCGCGGTGGCCGCCTCGGTCCCCTGCGCCGTCAACCGGGTGGGCAGCATGCTCACCGCCTTCGTCGGGGTGGATCGGGTGGACGACTACGAGGACGCCCGCCGCTCCGACCTGGACGCCTTCGCGCGCCTCCACCGGCGCTGGCGGGAGGCCGGGGTGCTCTGGCCGCCATCCCAGTTCGAGGCCGCCTTCCTGAGCACCGCCCACCAGGCCGGCGACATCGACCGGGCGGTCTCGGTCTTTGCCGGGGCGCTCCGCGGCGCCGGCCCGGAGGAATGTTGAGAGGGCCGTCTGACCCTCAGCGCATGGGCCGAACGGCCCGGTGCTAGACTGACCGAAGTCGGGGTTGCTTCCTCACCCCGGCCGCACGACGGAGCACCGGCCATGGATCGTCTCTGGTACCTGATCCCTCTCGTCCTCCTGATCGTCCTGATCTTCGGAGGGGCGACCAAGCTGCCCGAGATCGGCGCGGGCATGGGCCGGGCCATCCGCGAGTTCCGCAACGCGATGTCGGGCACACCGGATCCGAGCCCTCCCGGGACGACCCCGCCGGCGGCCGGCCCGATGGGTGGCTACGACGGCACCCGGCAGTGGGCGCCCGTGCCTGAGACCCGGCCGGACGAGACGCTCCGGGGCTGAGCCCAACCCCGGACGATGGTGCCCGCGCCGCCCCGCCGTCGGGAGTGAGCGGCGCGAGTTGAGAGGGGCCTGAGATGGCACTGGGGATCCTGCGCTGGGGCAGGGGTCGGATGGCGCGCGAGCGCGCCGAGGACGAGCGCCGGATGACGGTGGTCGAGCACCTCCAGGATCTGCGCCGCGTCGTCATCGTCTCGCTGGTCGCTTGGCTGCTGGCCACGATCGTGGCCGCCGTCTTCAGCCACCTCCTGCTCAGCGTCCTGGAGTACCCGCTGACCAGCATCCTCGCCAAGCACAACCACCTCATCTCCAAGCCGATCATCACCAGCCCCACCGAGCTGGTGACCATCCCCCTCCAGGTCTCCGTCGTCGGCGGCCTGGCGCTCTCCCTTCCCATCCTCGTCTGGCAGGGGTGGACGTTCGTCGCCCCCGGTCTGCGGCGCGCGGAGCGCCGTTTCGCGCTCCCCGTCATCCTCTCGGCGCTTCTCCTCTTCGTCGCCGGCGCCTGCCTCGCCTACTTCCTGATGCCGCTCTGGCTCAACCTGCTCACCGCCATCGTCGGCAACAACGCGATCTTCTTCCCCGACCTCAACCAGTACCTCTCGTTCCTGACCCTGCTGATCGTCGCCTTTGGGGTCACCTTCGAGCTGCCCGTGGTGATCGTCCTGCTCGGGCTGCTCGGAGTCGTCTCGTCAGCTTGGCTCCGGCGGCGCCGGAGGATGGTCTGGCTGGTCGTCGTGGTGGGCGCTGAGCTGGTCACGCCCGGTGTGGACCCGGTCACACCGCTGTTCCTCGCGCTCCCCCTGATCGGGTTGTTCGAGCTCTCCGTGCTCGTCCTCGCCAAGCCGCTCCGGCGCTGAACTCCCGTACACTGCCCCGGCCATGCGTCCCGACGGCCGCGCCCCCGACGAGCTTCGCCCCACCGTGATGGAGGTGGGCGTGCTGCCCTATCCCGAGGGCAGCTGCATGATCTCCACCGGACAGACCCGGGTGCTCTGCGCCGCCACTGTGGAGGAGCGGGTGCCCCCCTTCCGCAAGGGCAGCGGTCTGGGTTGGGTGACCGCCGAGTACGCGATGCTGCCGCGCAGCACCCAGACCCGCACCGAGCGCGACGGGCGCAAGGGGCGGATCGACGGCAGGTCCCAGGAGATCCAGCGTCTGATCGGCCGGAGCCTCCGGGCCGCGGTCGACTTCTCGGCGCTCGGCGAGCGCTCGATCCTCATCGACTGCGACGTCATCGTCGCCGACGGGGGCACCCGCACCGCGGCGATCACCGGCGGCTACGTCGCCCTCGCCCTCGCGGTTCGGGCTCTCCAGGACGCCCGGGCGGTGGGTCCCGCCGTGCTCCGCCAGCCGATCGCGGCGGTCTCGGCCGGCATCGTGGGCGGCGAGCCGCGACTCGACCTCGACTACCTGGAGGACTCCGCCGCCGGCACCGATCTGAATTGCGTCGGGGCCGCCGACGGGCGGCTCATCGAGGTCCAGGGCACCGCCGAGGGGGCACCCTTCAGCCGGGACGAGCTCGACCGGCTGCTGGAGCTCTCCGCTGCCGGCCTCCGGCGGCTCTTCGCCGCACAGGCACAGGCGCTGGGAATCGCGGTCCCGCCCGGGTGAGGCTGGCGGTCGCCAGCCGCAACCCCGGCAAGCTCGCCGAGCTGCGGCGTCTGCTGAACGGGCACCCCTGGGAGCTGGTCGGTCTCGACGCCGCCGGGTTCACGGGGGAGCTGGAGGAACCGGCCGACACCTACGAGGAGAACGCCGCCGCCAAGGCCCTGGCGGTGTGCGCCGCCACCGGGATGGCGTCTCTGGCCGACGACTCGGGCATCGAGGTGCCGGGGCTGGGAGGTTGGCCCGGCCCGTCGTCGGCGCGCTGGATGGGGCCCGAGGCCGGTGACGTCGACCGTCGCGAGGGCCTGCTCGCCGAGGTGGAGCGGCGCTGCCCCGGTGACCGTCGGGCCCGCTACGTCTGCGTGGTGACCCTCGCCCGCCCGGCGACGCCGCCGCTCTCGGCGCGGGGTGAGACCACCGGGGTCCTGGTGCCCCCGCGAGGTTCCGGAGGCTTCGGCTACGACCCCTGCTTCCTGAGCGACGACCTTGGGATCACCTTCGGTGAGGCGACGGCCGCAGCCAAGGACGGGGTGAGCCACCGCGCCCGCGCCCTGGCGGCGCTGCTGGCGAGGCTGGCCGGGGAAGGCGCCTGAGGGGCGGGCCGCGGCGGGGGCGGCTGTCCTCCGTGTGCCCCGCCTGTCAGGCGGGACGCTGACCCGGGGCGAGGGGCCTGGTCCGGGCTCGACCGGCACGGCGGGGTGTTGGGCACCGAGCGGACGGGTATGCTCCGTGTGATCCCATCCATCGCCGCGTGGCGCCCGTGGCCCAGAGCGCTCGTGCATCCGGAGAGCTGAACCGTGGCAGATCGCGTCGCCGAGCGTGAGTACGACATCGTCATCGTGGGTGGGGGCCCGGCAGGGCTCACCGCCGCCCTCTACGCCGGCCGGAACAAGGTGCGGGCGGCCCTGGTCGAGGCCAAGGGCGCGGTGGTCGACGGGAGGCTCCTGGGGGCCGGCGGTCAGCTCCTCAACACCGAGCTGATCGAGGACTACCCCGGTGTGAGGTCGATCCTTGGGCCCGACCTGGCCGAGATCATGACCGAGCAGGCGCAGCAGTTCGGCACCGAGATGCTGGCGGCGTCGGTGGAGCGGATTCGGGTGGATCCCGACGGCACCAAGGTGGTGGAGACCGACCAGGGCGAGCTGCGTGCTCCCGCGGTGATCATCACCGCCGGGGGCAACCCGCGCAAGCTGGGTGTCCCCGGGGAGGCGGAGCTCGCCGGCGTCGGCGTCTCCTACTGCGCGGTCTGCGACGGCGCCTTCTTCCAGGGTGCCCACCTGGCCGTGGTGGGCGGGGGCGACGCGGCGGTCGAGGAGGCCGTCTTTCTGACCCGCTTCGCCAACCGTGTCACCATCATCCACCGCCGCGGCGAGCTGCGGGCCCAGCCGATCCTGGCCGAGGAGGCGCGCCGCAACCCCAAGGTAGATTTCATCCTGGACACGGTGGTCGAGGCCATCGAGGGCGACCGGAAGGTGAAGAGCCTCCGGCTGCGCAACGTGGTGAGCGACGAGGTCTCGAGCCTCGAGGTCGGCGGGGTCTTCATCTTCGTTGGGTTCCTGCCCAACACCGGGCTGGTCGACACCCACGTCGACCACGATCCCGCCGGGTACTACCTGACCGACCCGCTGACCATGGAGACCAGCGTGCCCGGCATCTTCGCGGCCGGCGACGTGCGCAGCCAGCTCACCCGCCAGGTGACCACCGCGGTGGGCGACGCCACCACCGCGACCATCGCGGCCACCAAGTGGGTCGAGGAGCGCGCCCGCCGGCGGCGGGCGGGCGACGAAGGTCCGCGGTGACCGGGCCGCCTGGCCCGGGCGGTCGGGTGAGCAGCATCGCGACCCGCCGGGGTGACGGCGGGGAGACCGGGCTCCTCTACGGCGGCCGGGTGCCCAAGGACGACCTCCACACCGAGGCCTGCGGGGCGGTCGACGAGGCCGTCTCGGCGCTCGGGATGGCCCGCGCCCAGGAGGCCGACCCGGCGCGGGCGGAGCGGCTCCTCGCCCTCCAGCGTGAGCTGTTCACCGTGGGCGCCGAGCTGGCCACGGGGGTCGGAGAACGTGAGCACCTGGAACGGCACTTCGCGACCGTCACCGCGGCGATGGTCGAGGGGCTCGACGCCCAGCTCGCGGAGCTGGAGGCGCGGATTCCCCTGCCGCGCGCCTTCGTCATCCCCGGGGGCACGGTGGTGGCGGCGACCGTCGACCTGGCCCGGACCCTGGTGCGCCGGGCCGAGCGCCGGGCCGTGAGCCTGCGGCGCGCCGGGGCGCTCGAGAATCCCGAGGTCCTCCGCTACCTCAACCGGCTGAGCGACCTGCTCTTCGTGATCGCGCGCGAGGCCGAGGGCGGCGCCACCTCCACGCGCTGAGGCGGCTCCGTCGAGGGGTTCTCGGCGGGCGGCGAGGGCGGCGCTGGCCGCCGCGACCAAGACCCTGGGTCCTGATTCCTCTGCGCTGGCCAGGTTGTCCACTCGAGCCAAAACCCCGGAGCGCGGCGCACCCCGGGGGCAGATGCTCTGGCTCCCGCGCACCGGCATGATCGAGCCATGAGCGGCGATGACCTCCCCGCCGGCCCCGCCCGTCCGGGCTGGAACGGGCCCCGGGACCTCGACGCCGGCGCCATCGAGGCGCTGACCGTGCACCTCTGCGCTGAGCAGCGCATGGCCGGCTGGTACACGGCCTTCAGCGCCCGGGCCCTGGAGCCGGAGCTGGGCCGGATCTTCGCCGCCCTGGCGGGGGATGCGTCGCGGCGCGCCGCCGCCTGTGCCGCCCAGCTGCGACGCGCGGTGCAGCGCGACCCGTGCGTCCTCCCGGCGGTCCTCCGCATGGCCCTCTGGATCACGCG
Source organism: Chloroflexota bacterium (assembly GCA_003491925.1). Taxonomy (GTDB): domain Bacteria; phylum Chloroflexota; class Dormibacteria; order Aeolococcales; family Aeolococcaceae; genus Changshengia. The sequence goes on along the minus strand of DNAU01000253.1, from coordinate 79 downwards.
GAACGGCGAGGTCGACGCCGAGCACCCCCGGGTGCCCGGCGGCCGGCCGGTCCCACCGCCGGGCGGGGACCGTCACTGC
>DNAU01000254.1 GCA_003491925.1 Chloroflexota bacterium | reverse complement strand
TTCTACTGCTACACCTGCCAGAGTCGCTGCCCACAGGGCAACTCGGTGGCGGTCATCAACCAGATCATCCGGGGCCTGCAGGTCGAGTCCGGGTACGGGCTCCGCCACGTGGCGATGTTCACGGCCTGGACCGAGCAGTTCTACGCGACCGGGCTGGGTGGCTGGCCGCACCAGCTCCTGGGTGACATCGCCGAGGTCTGGGGCGAGCGCTGGTGGCATCTGGTCGAGCACCTCGACGAGCTGCGCGAGCGGCTGGGAGTCGGCTCCCTCTTCCCGTCCGAGGAGGCCATGGGCGAGCTGCGAACGATCATGGATGCGACCGGCAGCCGGGAGAGGCTGGTGCACTGACCCGGAGGTAGGTTTAGGGGTCGCCGGCCGGGCCGGTGCCCGAGAGGCGCCCGCGTCCTGAGCTGCGGCGCCGCGACCGGCACTCGGGCCGGGCGGTCGACCCGGCGCGCAGGCCGACCCCCCCGATTAGGGCCGGCCCACGCCATGTGCTCAGGCCGGGAACAGCCCCTCGACCGAGAGGTAGCGCTCGCCGGTGTCGTAGGTGAAGGTGAGCACCCGCGCTCCGTCCTTCATCTCGGGGAGCTTCTGGGCGACCGCGGCGAGAGCCGCACCCGAGGACACCCCGATCAGAAGACCCTCCTCGCGGGCGGCGCGGCGGGCGTACTCGGCGGCGTCCTTGGGGTCCACCTGGATCACGCCGTCCATGAAATCGAGGCGCATCACCCCCGGGACGAACCCGGCGCCGATGCCCTGGATGGTGTGCGGCGAGTGGGTGCCCCCGGAGAGGACCGGAGAGAGGGTCGGCTCCACCGCGAAGACCTGGAGCTGGCTCCAGCGCGGCTTGAGGACCTCGGCGATGGCGGTGATGTGGCCGCCGGTGCCGACCCCGGTGATGACGTAGTCCAGCCCATCGGGGAAGTCGGCGGCGATCTCCTCGACGGTGGTGCGCCGGTGGGCCTCGACGTTGGACGGGTTCTCGAACTGCTGAGGGATCCAGGACTTGGGTGTCTCTTTCTGGAGCTCCTGGGCGCGAGCGATGGCGCCCTTCATCCCCAGCTCCCGAGGCGTCAGGTCCAGCTCGGCCCCGTACGCCTTCATGAGGCGGCGGCGCTCGATGGAGAACGACTCCGGCATGCAGAGGATGAGCCGGTATCCTTTGACCGCGGCGACCAGGGCGAGGCCGATCCCGGTGTTGCCGGAGGTGGGCTCGATGAGCACCGAGCCGGGACCGATGATCCCCGCCTTCTCGGCGTCCTCGATCATGCCGAGGGCGATCCGGTCCTTGATACTGCCACCGGGATTGACCCGCTCCTGCTTGGCCCAGACCGTGACCCGGGGATCGAAGAGCCGATTGATCCGCACGTGAGGCGTCTTGCCGATGGTCTCGAGAACGCTGTCGTAGGGCATGGGGTCGGTCTCCCTTCTCAGATCGAATAGTCCGAGTTGCCGAGCGCGTCCGCCACGCTCCTCACCCGGATCTGGCTGGTGTGATAGACGAACGAATGGGGCGCCACGCTGGTGGTGAGCCAGACGTTGCCCCCGATGACGCTGTCGTGGCCGACCACGGTGTCGCCGCCCAGCACGGTGGCGTTGGCGTAGAGGACCACGCGGTCCTCGATGGTCGGGTGCCGCTTCGACCCGGCGGCCGACTTGACGACGCTCAGCGCGCCCAGGGTCACCCCCTGGTAGAGCTTGACGTCGTCCCCGATGATCGCGGTCTCGCCGACCACGATGCCGGTGCCGTGGTCGATGCAGAGGGCGTGCCCGACGGTGGCGCCGGGGTGGATGTCGATCCCGGTGCGGGCATGGGCCGCCTCGGCCAGCAGCCGGGGCAGGGTGGGCGCCCCCAGCCGGTGCAGCTCGTGGGCGATGCGATGCACGGTGATCGCGAAGAAGCCCGGATAGGCGGCGATCACCTCGTCCAGGCTCTCGGCGGCGGGGTCGCCCTCCACGATGGCGGCGGCGTCCGCCCGGAGGCGATCGTAGATGGCGGGCAGGGCCCGGGTGAGTGCCTCGGCGACCGCGTCGGAGCGCTCCCGGGGCAGGACCGCGCGCATCATGCTGGCCAGCTCGGCGCGGAGCAGAGTGATCCTGGCCAGGAGCTGGTCCTCGCTGGCGCGGCTCTCGGCGCTGTGCTGCGGGAAGAGCAGGCTCACCGCCGAGTCGACGAAGGTCTCGACCCGTTTACGGGACGGCAGGCGGGCGACCTGGGTCCGCCGGTGCTCGACCAGGGCCCGCACCAGGGCGCGGTCCGGGTCAGCCGGGAAGGCAGCCGAGCCGGTCGAGCCCGATGATCCGGTGGCGGCCTCCGTCACGCCGGGCGATGTGACCGCGGCGGCGGGGCCGGTTGCGCCCGGTGACTCGCCGGCGGCGGTGGGTTCCGTCGCGCCGGCCAACTCACCGCCGAGGATGGTCAAGGTGTCCATGGATGCTCCTGATGAAGAAGGGGGTGCCCGCCGTGGGCGGCACGGCACCGCGATGAGGTGCGCCAAGCCTGGTGGGGCCGCGGCGCGGCCGGGCCAGGCTCAGATACAGGAGCAGGTGTTGCGAGCCCCGAAGTCGAGGAAGAGCCGCCGGGTGAGCAGGAGGCGGCTCGGCTGCGCAGACATTTGTCCTCGATGATACACACCGCCGCCAGCCGGCCAAACCCGCGACGCGAGTGCGCTGCAGGGGATCAGCGGCGTCCACTTCACCGCCCGGCACCCGTGGCACCGCCCACCGAGCCCAAGAAGGCGGGCGCCGGACGGTCGTCGGGGTCGGGGACCACGGTGCCGTCCGGCCCCGCCCGGTAGGTCCAGCGCGGTCCGTGCACGCCGATCTCGAGCAGCGCATCGGCGAGCCGGTCGATGTCCTCCTCGCGGCTGCCCAGGCCGAGGCTCGCCCGGATGGCGCCGGGCACATCCTCGCCGCAGCCCGGCCGCCAGCCCTCGACGCCGCCGGCGATGTGGGCGAGCAGGGGGTGGGCGCAGAACGAGCCGCTGCGCACCCCGATGCCGTGCTCGGCGGAGAGCACGGTGGCCACCTCGGCGTGGTCCCGCCCATTGAGACTGAAGGCCGAGATGCCCACGCGGTCGGGATCCCCCGGCCAGGTCTGGTAGCGGACCAGGCCCGGGACCTCGGCGAGGCGCGCCCGGAGCCGGTCACCGAGGCGCCTCTCCTCCACCGCGATCGCGTCCATGCCGATCCGCCGCAGCTCGCTGCACGCGGCCGCCATCGCGAAGGCCCCGATGACGTTGGGCGAGCCGCCCTCATGGCGGTCGGGAAGGCCGGTCCACGCCGCTCCCTGGGCGCTGACCCAGGCGACGGAGCCGCCGCCGGCGAGGTACGGGTCGGCGCGGTCGAGCCCATCCGGCCGGCCCACCAGGGCTCCGCTGCCGAAGGGCGCGTACATCTTGTGGCCCGAGAGCGCCACCCAGTCGAGGTCGAGGCCGGCGATGTCGACCGCGCGGTGGGGCGCGAGCTGAGCGCAGTCCACCAGGATGCGCGCGCCGTGGCGGTGGGCCAGGGCGGCCAGCTCGGCGATCGGCCAGACCTCCCCGGTGACGTTGGAGGCACCGGTCACGGCGAGCAGGGACGGCTGCCCGCCGGGGATCCGACCCAGGGTGTCGTCGAAGCGGTCGAGCAGCTCGGCCGGGGTCGCGGGGACCGGCAGCTCGATGGCGGTGTGGTACCGCCGCCAGGGGAGCAGGTTGGCATGGTGCTCGACCAGGGTGGTGACCACCGTCGTCCGGTGGGCCAGACAGCGGGCCAGCAGGTTGATGGCGTCGCTGGTGTTGCGGGTGAAGATGACGGTGTCGTCGGGCCGCCCGCCGAGGAATCCCCGCACCACGTCGCGGGCGCCCTCGTAGGCGGCGGTCGCGACCTGGGAGCGGAAGCCGGCACCGCGGTGGACGCTGCTGTACCAGGGGAGGAAGGCCTGGACCTCGGCCCAGACCGAGGCCAGCGCCGGGGCGCTGGCGGCGTAGTCCAGGTTGGCGTAGCGGACGGTCCCGCCGCCGACCAGCGGCACGTTGAGCTCGGCGCCGACGACCTCGGCTGCTCCCGATCCGGTGACCATGCCGAGCGCCCTCCGGTTGTGGTGGGAGGACATCGTCACCCGTTCGGGTCTGCGGATACCGATGAGGCCTCGCGCTCCTCCCCGGAGGCCCGCGACCCTCGCGCCGGACACTTGGTTGCCTCTTGCGAGGCCACATCCCCGAAACGGAGTGGCACCTTGGATGTCCATCCAGGTTGCCGGGCCCGGGGTGACCGGACCACTCCTGATGCGAGACCGAGTCTATCCGATCCCCGGGGTCGATGGCCAGAGGAAGATGGAGAAGTCTCAATTGATCCTGTTGAGAGATGGGAGTCTCACCCTCGGGCCCCGCCCCCCGGGCGAGGCGGGCGGCGCCTTCATCCGGGCGGCTCCCTTCTCCCGGTCACGGTCGGCGGCCTCAGCTTGGCAGCGCTTCACTGCCGTCCTCGGGGGTGGCACCGACCGGCGGCGGCTTTGTCCCGGGCTCGTACCATCTCTGCGATGGCCAGCTGGACGGGACCGAGCCGGCGAGGTCACCGGTGCAGGAGGTGAGCCGACCCATGACGACCGACAGCGTGCGCTGGGGGGTGCTCTCGACGGCGGGAATCAGCGAGTCGCTGATCCCGGGACTGCTCGCCGCCAAGGGCTCGGAGCTGGCCGGGATCGCGTCGCGGTCGGCCGGGCGGGCCGAGGCCGCCGCGGCCCGCTGGGGTTGCCGCGCCTACTCCTCGTATGAGCAGCTGCTCGACGACCCCTCGATCGAGGCGGTCTACATCCCGCTTCCCACTCGGCCAGGGATACCTCTTCGCCCGCCCCCTGACCCCGTCCGGCCTGGCCACCTTCCTCGAGGAGGGTGCCGCATCTTGCGAGCTGGTTGGCGAGGGGGACTGGCGGGCTTCTGGCGCAATTCAGATGGAGTCAGCGTCGACCCGGTCCGCGTTGGGCACGAAGATCGCCTGACGGTGACGTCTGGGCGGGGCTACGGTCGGCCGCGCCTCCCGGTACGCACCACGCGATAGCGGAGATTGGCGATCTGACCGGCCTCGCTGACGCTCACCGTCTCCAGTTCGACGGGCGCCACGCCCGGACCGCCGAAGAGCCTGACCCCGTCGCCGAGGAGCAGGGGCGCGACGTGGACGAGGATCTCGTCAATGAGCCCGGCGGCGACGCACTGACGGGCGACGTCGGCACCGAGGACGAGGAGATCCCTCCCGCCCGCGGCGTCGCGGGCGCTCGCCACCGCGGCGCGGATGTCGCCGGAGAGGTAGGTGATGTTCGGGTCATCGTCGTCGTCGTCGGGCGCACGGTGGCTGAGCACGAAGATCGGTGCGCTCCAAGCGCCGCCGTACACGCTCTTGGCCTGCTCGGGGACCCCGCCCTTGCGCCCAACCCCGGCGGTGTGGGCACCCGCGAGCACCGCGCCGATGGTGGGGATGGTCGCATCGACCTCGGGGTTGGGCCCCGCGTGCCGGAACACCCAGTCCATCGCGTCGTCGGGCCCGGCGATGAAGCCGTCCAGCGACATGGTCACGTGCCAGAGGACCACTCCCACGGTGAGAGGATACCGGGGCGCCGCGGTCCGAGCGGGCTGTGGTGGCGGCGTCGCAGCGATTGCGGTGCGCCGCTCCGTGACCTTCATCTCGGCGGTCGCGCGACCTCGGGATGTGCGCGAACGACATTCGGATGTGGTCGCTGGGTGTTCGGAGTGCTCGTGGCGTCGCCATGGGCGGGCCGACGCCCGGCTGCGCAGCATCGCCACCGAGTACCGGCGGATGCATTCCTGAGATCATCTGGGTCGCGCCGACCCACCGAGCCACCGGCCGGAGCGCCACTAGGAGGGACGCTGTGCATGAGGTGACGGACACGCCGGACAGCGCGGCACCCTCCCGCCCCCTGGCGGTGGTCACCGGGGCCAGCGCCGGGATCGGTGAGGCGATCGCCACCCGACTGGCGGGCGAGGGATTCCGCCTGCTCCTGGGTGCCCGCCGCGAGGACCGGATCCGCCAGCTGGCGGCCCGGCTCGGGGCCGAGGCACGGGTCCTGGACGTCGCCGACGAGAGCAGCGTGGCCGCCTTCTGCGCCGGGATCGACCGGCTGGAGGTGCTGGTCAACAACGCAGGTGGGGCCCGGGGCCTGGACCGGCTGGCCGACGCCCGCAGTGAGACCTGGCGCTGGATGTGGGAGGTCAACGTCCTCGGTCTGATGCAGATGACCAGGGCCCTGCTGCCGGCGCTCGAGGCGTCGGGGCGCGGCCACATCGTCAACGTCTCCTCCACCGCCGGCTTCGAGGTGTACGAGGGCGGCAGCGGCTACACCAGCGCCAAGCACGCGGTCCACGCCATCAGCCGGACCCTCCGCCTGGAGCTGGCCGGGCGGCCGATCCGGGTCACCGAGGTCTCCCCGGGGATGGTGGAGACGGACTTCTCGCTCAACCGGTTCGTCGGCGACGCCGGCCGGGCCGCCGACGTCTACCGGGGGGTGACCCCGCTCACCGCCGCCGACATCGCCGACGTGGTCGCCTTCGCCGTGACCCGGCCGGCCCACGTCAACCTGGACGAGATCGTGGTCCGGCCGGTGCAACAGGCCTCGGCGTACAAGTTGGTCCGGCACGGCTAGTGCACTGACCCGGAGGTAGGTTCCCGGGTCGCCGGCCAGGCCGCCGGAGCCCAGGAAGGGGTGGCACGCCGAGGAGCGCACCAGCAGGTGCGTGACGAGGAAGTGTCGGGCCCCCCTGACGCCGGCTTCAGGGCGCGCAGCGCCCCCGGCGGAAATGGCCGGATGAAGCGGGAAGATACTTCCGGGCCAGTGCACCAGGCGCCACGCGGCTCCGAGCCCGTCCCGGAGCCGCGTGACGCGGGGTGCCGGCGACCGTCACGGCGACGGCCGCCGGCGGGGATGAGGTCAGCTGGCTGAGGTCTCGGCCACCAGCACGTCACCGGTGAGGGCGCCGTACGCGGTGTCGTAGGTGAGGTTGGAGGACGTGTCCTGCACGCAAAGCCCCACCTTGAAGGTGCCCGGCGCCTGGCCGGTGTTGGCCGGGATGATGGTGCCGCTCACTGTCTGGGGAACCCAGGTGCCGGCGGGAGCGGTGAAGGTGATCAGCTCGTAGTTGCCGAAGTTCATCGCGCCGGAGCTCGACTCGTAGCAGACGCCCAGCTCACCGCTGATGGCGGCGCCATTCGAGCTGCCCAGGGTCGCGGTGCCGGTCACGATGCCGCGCGAGGTCGTGCTCGAGAACGACTCGGAGTCGGGGTTGGTGATCCACTGCCAGGCGCTGGAGCCGCTGGTGGCGGTGGTCTCGCCGTAGAAGTAGTCGATGTGGACCGCGGTCGCGGCCGATGACTTGGCCGAGGAGGCGGGCGACGACCCCGATGCGAAGGTCGGCACGGCAAGCAGCACGACCGCGCCGGCGGCGATGGTGGCGGGGATCGCGAGTCGCGGGTTCCAGTGGATGGATGGGAGATGGACGTTCATGGTTCTGCTCCTTCTGGTTGCTGATCTGGATCCGGTGGCCTGACGGCCGTCCGGAAGATGTCAGGGGTCCTGCGGGCGTCCGGCTAACTCATGCGCTCCCTCCGTGGTGGATCGCGGAGGTGCCGTCCCCGCGTCCCTCGGGGGCATCCCCGACGGGTCGCTGAACGATCCGGCGGAGCTTGGCCTCGGCCAGCGCGAGGAACGCGTCGAGGGCCTCGGGTTGCACGTCGACGGCCGCCGCGATGGCGGCGTCGCCAACCCCCTCCTCGCGCAGCCGAAGGCCGCGGCGGTAAGGCTCAGGCAGGAGCTCGATGGCGTTGTGCCAGTCCATGCCCGCAGGCTATGGAGCCCTTCGGCGCCGCACATGAGCAGGGGATTGCTCATCCGAGCCCGCGCTCCCTGCGACTGCTCAACCGCGCCTGCTTGGGCAACCGACCCCTGCCACCCTCGCTTGCCTGGGCAACCGACCCTTGCTACCCTCGGCCGATGGGGGAGCCGTGGCCGCTGGTGGGGCGCCATGACGAGATCGAGCTGCTGCTGGCCGCGCTGCGGCGCACCGACCGCAGCGCCATGGTTCTCGCCGGGGCCGCCGGGGTCGGCAAGAGCCGCCTCGCGGCCGAGGTGGTGGCGCGGGCTCGAAGCGCCGGGTGGCAGACGCTAGCGGCCATCGGCACCGCCGACGCATCGCACATCCCGTTCGGTGCCTTCGCCCACCTGATCTCTGCCGACCTCCCCCCCGAATCCGGCCGGCTGGCGGTGCTGCGCCACCTCTCCGCGGCCCTCACCGCCCGGGCCAGGGGTGGCCGGTTGCTGCTCCACGTCGATGACGCGCACCTGCTGGACGCGAGCTCCGCCGCGCTCGTCCACCAGCTGGTGCGCAGCCGCGGCGCCTTCGTGCTGGCCACCGTGCGCAGCGGTGAGCCCGCCCCGGAGTCGATCGTCTCGCTCGCGAAGGACGACCTGGCACCGCGACTGGAGCTGCAGCCGCTGTCGGAGGCGGAGCTGGAGGAGCTGGTGACCGGGGTCCTGGGAGGCCCGGTCACCGCCCCCACCCTGCGCGAGCTGGCCCGCATCACCGAGGGCAATGCCCTCTTCCTGCACGACCTGGTCACCACCGGGCTCGAGGATGGCCGGCTCGTCCGGGAGCAGGGCCTGTGGCGGTGGAGTGGCCCGACGGCCCCCTCGGGCGGCCTGATGGCGGTCGTGGCCCACCGCCTCCAGCGCCTCAACCGCGCCGAGCGGGAGCTCGTCGAGCTCACCTCGCTCGGCGAGCCGCTCAGCCTGGCGGTGCTCGAGCGAGCCGCCTCAGCGCCGGCCCGCCGGGCCCTGGGCGCTTGCGAGCTGCTGGTCCAGACCACCGACGGCCACCGGCTTGCGGTCCACGTGCTCCACCCCCTGTACGCGGAGGCGGTCCGATTCGGCATGGCACCGCTGCGCGCCCGCGAGCTGCGAGGCGCTCTCGCCGACGCCCTCGAAGCGATGGCCGGGCGGCGCCACGACGACACCCTGCGACTCGCGGCCTGGCGGCTGGAGGGCGGCCAGCGCCCGTCACTCCAGGTCTCGCTGGCGGCGGGGCGCCGCGCCCTCATCCTCTTTGACGGTGAGCTGGCCGAGGCCCTGGCGCGAACGGATCGCAGCGGGAGGAGGTTTTGCGGCCACCGACATCCTGGCCGAGTCGCTGGTCAGCCAGGGACGCTTCGACGAGGCTGCCGAGGCGCTCGCGAGCCTCGCCGCCGTCGCCGCCACCGACGAGCAGCGCGCACGGGCGGCCATCATGCGCTCGGTCAACCTGACCTGGGGGCAGGGTCAACCCGAGAAGGCCGAGGGGGTGCTCCGCGACGCCGCCGGGCAGATCACCGAAGCCACCTGGCTCGCCGAGCTCGACGCCTTTCACGCCACCACCATCCTCTCGACGGCGGTGGACATCGACGGGCTCATCGCCGCTACCCAGCGGGTCATCGACCGCCCCGAGGCCGGCCCGACCGCCATCGCCCAGTCCCTCATCGTCGCGGCGATGGGGACGACCGTGGCGGGCGACTTCAGCCGGGCCGATCGGTACATCGATGCGGGCATCCGGCTCGCCCGCGAGCAGCTGACGGTGGCGCGGTGGCTGGGGCTCGCGCTGAAGGGCCGCCTCCAGGAGGCGGTGGCGCTGGCCGACGTGGCGTACCGGGAGGCGTCGGAGCAGCGGTCGCGCGTCCTGCAGCTCACCGCGTCAGAGACGGCCGTGCACCTGATGGTGCTGGCCGGCCGCCCGGAGACGGCCCTAGGCATGTCGCGGGAGACCGATGCCGACCTCGACCGCGGTCACCTCTGGGGACACCGAGCCCGGCTCCTCGGGCTGATGGGGACGGCCGCCGCGATGTTGGGAGACTTCGCGACCGCGGACGCGATGATCACCGAGGCTGAGGGGTTGCCCCGGCCGGTCGCCCCGCTCATGTCATTCTCCCTGGACCTCGGCCGCGCCTGGGTCGAGGCGGCTGCCGGCGATCTGGCGGCGGCACGGCGCAGCGCGCTGAGGGCGGCCGACACGATGCGAGCCGGAGGTCTCCGGATGATGGAGATCCTCGCCCTCCACCTGGTCGTGCGGTTCGGGGACGCGTCCGAGGTCGCGGGCCGTCTCGCGGCGGTGGCCGGTCTGGTCGAGGGTGATCTCGGGCCGGCCTGCGCAGCCCATGCGGCGGCGCTGAGGGACGGTGACGCTCATGGGTTGGATCTGGTGAGCGCCGCGTTCGAGGAGATGGGGATGCGGCTGGACGCGGCGGAGGCGGCGGCCGAGGCGGCGGCTGCGCACCAGAGTGCCGGTCGTCTGGGACGCGCCAGGAGCGCGAGGACGCGCGCGCACCTCCTGCTCACCGGGTGCGAGAGTGCTCGGACCGCGGCCTTCGCCGCGCTCGCCGGGCATGAGGCGCTCACCGCGCGCGAGCACCAGGTGGCCCTGCTGGCCTCGGGTGGGATGGCGAGCGCCGACATCGCCCGCCAGCTCCGGCTCTCGGTCAGGACTGTCAACAACCAGCTCCAGACCGTCTTCTCCAAGCTCGACGTCCACAGCCGGCGCGAGCTGGCCGGCGCGATGGCACCGATCCCGGAAGGCCTCCGGCCCCGGCCCGGTTAGCGGGCCGGCCCGACCCTGACGAACCTCATGGGAAGATGCCGCGGTCGCGGGTGGCGTCGGCGACACGCTGGACCGCTACCGCGTAGGCGCCGAGGCGCAGCGGCACCCCGAGGCGCTCCGATGCGTCCCAGGATGAGTCGAAGGCCCTGGTCAGGATGCGCTCCAGCCGGTCGTTGATCTCGCTCCCGGTCCAGAAGAACGACTGCAGGTCCTGCACCCATTCGAAGTACGAGACGATGACCCCTCCGGCGTTGGTGACGATGTCGGGGACGACGGTGGCCCCACGCCGGACCAGGATCTCCTCGGCGTCCGGGGTGGTCGGGCCATTGGCCCCTTCGAGGACCAGTGTCGCCCGCACCCGGCCGGCGTTGGCAGCCGTGATCTGGCTCTCCAGGGCGGCCGGGACCAGCACGTCGACCGGGAGCTCGAGCAGCTCGGCGTTGCTGACGGCTCGGGTCCCGGGGAAGCCCACCACCGAGCCCGTCCTCCGGGTGTGCTCGACGAGTGCGGGGATGTCCAGAGCCCCCTCGCTGTGAATGCCGCCGAAGGCGTCGGAGACCGCCCGGATGCTGAAGCCGTCCTCGGCCATCAGCGTGGCGGCGATGCTCCCGACGTTGCCGAAACCCTGCACCGCGACCGTCAGCCGGTGCGGGTCGAGGCCCAGCCTGCCGCAGACCCGGTGGGCCACCATGGCGCAGCCGCGGCCGGTGGCGGCGTTGCGGCCCTCGCTCCCGCCCACGCTCAGCGGCTTGCCGGTGACCACGGCCGGGATCGAGTAGCCCTCGCTCATCGAGACCGTGTCCATGATCCAGGCCATCACCTGCGGGTTGGTGTAGACATCCGGAGCAGGAATATCCTGTTCAGGACCCAACAACATGGAAATCTCCCAGGTAAACCTTCTCGTCAAATGCTCTATTTCACGAAGCGACATCTCTTTCGGATTACATTGAACCCCGCCCTTGGCCCCTCCGAATGGGATGTTGACCACGGCCGACTTCCAGGTCATCCACATCGACAAAGCCCTCATTTCATCGAGATCAATATCGGGATGGTATCTTATTCCCCCTTTGGCTGGCCCCCTGGCCACATTATGCTGGACCCGGTAGCCGGTAAAAATTTTAACGTTCCCATCATCCATCTGAATTGGAAAATGGACGATTAACTCCCTTTTTGTATTTTTCAATTTCTCAATTGATCCAGGATCCAGATTCAGATATTCGGCCGCGATATCCACTTGTTTCTTTGCCATCTCAAAGGAATCAATCTTCTCGCTTCCAGCCATGATGGTAGCCCCCTTTTCCTAGGTAATGATAAAAGTGCGGCGGTCTTTTACAATAACTTTTTTCTACCTTTTCTTCTTTCCTTTTTCAAGAGAAATTTTATGATCGCTAGATTTATCCGATTGAGCCACTTTTCGTAAGATTTTATTCAAAAAACCCCTCTCTTATAGGAAACTCTTGTCGAACAAATCGCCAGGATTGTCGAAAAGGGTCGTCACTCAAGTGGGTGAGCCCGGTTTCTTGGTGGGTCACGATAACCTATTGAATCTACTTGTCCCTGGTATGGATCTACTATCTCAGATTTACAATGTCGGAAGAAAGGATTACATCCATCAATAGACATCGACAAGTCTTTCCAATTTGAAGTCGAATTTTGAGAAAATTACTACGCAATAAGATCCAAATTCATTCTCCTCCAATAGCGCGCTAACTATTTGAAATTCTTTATAAATCACCGTCCCCAATACAATCAGAAATGTCACCCGCTATTTTAAAAGTGTATTGGCACAGTCCTTGCTCAAATAATAGGGTAATGATTCAGTGCTGTCCAAATTAAGTA
>DNAU01000142.1 GCA_003491925.1 Chloroflexota bacterium | reverse complement strand
CGTCAAAGCGGGTCAGGCCCAGACCCGTATCACCGGGTGTGAAGCGTGTCTCCTCTGATGGCCACGCCAAGCTCCGCAGGGTCGGCCTGACGGCCGACTCGCTGGCGAGATTCGTGGCTCTCGCGGCCAGCGCGTTGATCGTGGCGGTCGGGTTGTCGGGGTGCCAGACGTCCACTCCTCGATGGGCTCCGGCGGCACCCACACCACGGGCGTCGCCTTCCCTCGCCCCGAGTGACCCGCTGCCGCTCTCGGCCACCCCCTCTCCATCCACGTTCACTCCGATCTCGGCGACCTTCGTGTCTGCCCTGGACGGCTTCGCCCTTGGAATCGCCACGTGCGGGGGGAGCGTGTGCACGGCCCTCGAGGTCACAACTGATGCGGGCTGGAGCTGGGTGCCGGGGACAGGGCCGGCGGTGCCGCCCGGTAGCCTCGACCATCTGAGGTTCGCCAACCAGGACGATGGCTACGCGTACGGGCCACAGGAGCTCGAGGCGACTCTCGACGGGGGCGCTCAGTGGTTCCGCTCGACCTATCCGGGCGAGGCTGATGGGGCTGTGCTCCTGGACCTGGAGGCTTCCGGCGATTGGCTGGTGGCGCTCGTGTCTGCGCGTGAAGGGGGAAGTCTCCAAGTCAGTCGGAGTCCCGTTGGCCGGCCGGTCTGGACGCCGATACCCGGAGCCACGCTGTCGGGAGCCAGCCAAGGAGCTCCCGATCTCTCGGTCGTGGGCGGGTGGGGCTTCCTGCTGAGTGGCCCCAGCGTCGTGGGTGGCGAGCTGTCGGGCGCCTGGACCCCGCATGCGACCGGCTGTCCCGCCAATCTCCAGGCGTCGGAGAGGCTGGCGGCGGACACCGCGGAGTCACCCGGCTGGTTCCTGCTCGGCTGCTCCGGTCCCGAGGAGGGCGCGAGCGCACCCAAGGTGACGATGTTCAGCACCGATGGAGGGGCGACCTACCAGCCGACGGGGTACACCTCCCTCGCGACTCCGCCATCCACAGGCCAGCTGGATGCGATGGCGACGTCGGATTCGGGAGCGGCCTACATGGTGACCACAGCGGCGGACACCTCGGTCTATCTTCTCGATGGGGCCGAATGGGAGGCGCTCGTCGGTTCGCTCGGTCCTGGTCAGCAGGTGAAGGACTTCGGATTCACCAATGTCGCTCAAGGACTCCTGGTGCTGGACAGTCCCACGTCCGGTGCACGAGCGCAGGGCGAGCTCTATCTCACCCGCGATGCCGGTGCGACATGGGAGGAGGTCGACTTCTCGATCACGGCGCCCCCTGGGCAGTGCCTGGTGGCCAACCTCTCGATGGCGGCCGGCGTTCAGGGCGCGGCTCTCGGGAACACCATAGCCCAGATCATCCTGCAGACCCGCGGTGCCCCCTGCTCGATGGAAGGGTATCCCGTGGTGACCCTGAGCGGTGCCGACGGGTACGCCGCCACCACCGCGCAACCGTCGCCCTCGAGCTACATCTTCCAGGCCCGTCCCGAGATCCCAGTGGTGATCAGCGAGGGCACACCGGCAAGCTTCTATCTGAGCGACACCGATGCTCCGCAGGGCGATGCTTCGAGCTGCCCTGAGTTCACGTCGCTCACCGTTTCCGTGCCGGGCGGGACGATGAGTAGCAGCATCGATCTCAGCATGTGCACGCTTCCACCTCTGGTCTCCATCGTCGTCGAGGGCGTGCATGGGTTGTCTGCAGGCTGACCTCACGCGTACACCAATATCGAGCCCATGCGACGACGGCGCCCGCTGTCGGGTCGTGCCTGGCTTCGGGTAAAGGTTCTCGGTTCGAGGAGACGGCGTCGTGAGGCTGCTCGTTCGAATCCCGCCCTCTCCGCCAGAGTCCGTATTGAGCCGTCCTCTCCGCCAAGCCGACTGCGGCGGATTATGCTGGCGCCCATGACGGTGGTCGGGGCAGGCCTCCCACGCCCCGCCGCGGGAGCGCCGGCATGGTGCAGGCCGCCGCTGGCGGTGCCGGCCTGGCGGCGCCCGGGCTCCTGGCGCGGCTTCGCCATGCTCGGCGTCCTGCTGTTCTTCTACGTCTACTCGGTAGCCGGGGGGACGCTGACATCGGTGCCGGGCATGCCCTGGCCGGCGGATCTCCCCTACCTCGTCATCTGCGCCGGTGGGGCCGGGTACGGGCTGGCGGTCATTGCCACCGCCGGCCGGACGGGGGTCAGGCTGATGATGCGCGACTGGGGACTGGGTGGCAGTCCCGCCGCCAAGGTGTGGTTCGGCCTGGCCTACGTGCTCCCCCTCGCCGGGTCCTTCGTGGCAGGCTGGGTGCTCCGGGTGGCCGGCCCGTCCTCAACGGTCGCGACCATGCCGCTGTCCACTCTCGTCGGGCTGCTGGGACCGGCTGCATTCGTCATTTGCCTGATCCTCGCCCGTGTCTGCTCGCTCCGCCCGGTGAAGCGCGCCATCCTCGACGGCCGAGCCCCCTCCTTCAGTATCTCCGGCGATCGGGCTTGGTGGTGGGACGGCGACGCATGGGCAAGCGTATTCGTCTCCGCGCCCCAGAGCGCGCAGCGCTCGCCGGACGACAACTGCTGGTGGGCTGGGCAGGGCTGGCTTCCGCTGCCGCCTCGACCTCGACCCTCCTGACGATCTGCCCGACATTCGCTGAAGGGCGACTCCTAGCCCTGGGATGACCCCCACCGCCGCACGCGAGTGCGGCCAGGTGGTCGTGCCGCTCCAGACTCACCGCACGGCTGGACTCATCACGGCCCGGAGCCGAGCAGCCGTCCATCCACCCAGCCAGTCCAGCCGTTGGAGCAGACCACCTGAGCCCAGGCTCCGCTCGTCTGGATGACCTGGACCGGGAGGCCACCCACCAGGGTGGCCACCGTGGGAGCGCTGGGATCGGGCACCCCCCGGGCGGGCATTCCACTCGCCGGGACCCGGTGTCCCGGCGTCCAGCCCGCCTCCGCGGGCGCGACCGCCGCCGGAGGCTGTGAGGGGAGTCGGTACCCCGGCGGCCCTACGGACCTCGTCAGGCGCATCCCCACCACACCGATGATGGGGAAGACGATCACCCCGACCACCAGGGCGTAGGCGGCGGTGCTCACCCCCCAGTAATCGCCCTGCCAGGCGTAGACGGCATAGGACGTGATCCGGTTCCACATGATGAGGATGGCGGAGAGGACCAGAACCCATTCCCAGCAGCCCACGACCAGGGTCATCCTGGCGAACCTCGCCGCGGCCGGCCCGGCAGGCCCCCAGCCCCATTGGAAACCGCAATAGCCAAGGGCGAGGCTCGTCAGTGCGATGGCCACGCAGAGCAGCACGGTCGTGCCGTTCTCCGCGAAGCCGATGCCGAAGGAGGCGTAACCGTAGTACTCGAACCAGACGAACGGAGTGGCAAAAGTCAGGATCAGGAGGACGAGCGCCAGGCCAATCTGCAGGCTCGAAACCAGCCTGGCCGTGCCCGTCCTCGCCGCTCTGCGCGCCAATTCTGTGTGGACGGCCATGTCTTCCTGTCCCTTAAAAGCGACGCCCCTGAGCTCGGCTCAGGAAGCAGAATCTGCGCGGCGCTTTGCGTCGGCGCAAGGGTAGTTCGACCCGGTGGGAGTGGGGGCTCCTTGGGCTCGTGGCCCGGCCATGGACCTGCCAGAGCGCCGCCGCCCTGACGGAGAGGCGCGGCCGGGGACCGGCGCCCCGGGCTCAGCCCGTCAGCGCTTGGCGCCGCTGGTCCGGTACTTCCGGTGGAAGCTCATCAGCTTCATGACGACCCACACGATCGCCAGCACGACGAGGACGTCGAAGATCACGTGAAGCAGCGGAGACAGCACAAAGAAGACGAAGAAGAGGACCACCAGGACGAGCAGGACAGCCGAGAGCGGGTGACGGACCACGTGCATCATGCCTCCCACCTTACGCCGCTTCGGGACCGCCCGCCGGGCTGAGGCGGCCCGGCGTCACCGGTTCCGGCTGGCATCCGTCCGGGCGGCGGAAATAGACTGGGATCGAGGGTGACAGCCTCACGGGGTCCTGGAGCACGGGGGAGGCGATCGACATGCCCATTACCGGATGGAGCCGAAGGCCTGCCCGGGCCGCGGCCGCGCTCGCCGTGGCGACCCTGCTGGCCGCCTGCGGCGGCACCACCGGCCACCCGGCCTCGCCCTCGCATTCGCCCTCGCCGGCCCCCACCGCGACCCCCTCCCCCACCGCCGCCATCACGCCCGTCCCCGCGGCCGCCGACGCCTGGCCCGTCTATCACCAGAACCAGCAGCGGACCGGGCAATCGCCCAACACGCCCGCCCTGACCTCCCTGGCCACCAAGTGGAGCGCCCAGCTCGACGGGGCGGTGTGGGCGGAGCCGATCGTGGTCGGCGACAACGTCATCGTCGCCACCGAGAACGACACCCTCTATGCCCTCAACCCGCTGACCGGCGGGGTGGTCTGGCAGGACCACGTCGGCACCCCGGTGCCTCAGGCTGACCTGCCCTGCGGCAACATCTTCCCGCTGGGGATGACCGGAACCCCGGCCTACGATGCCGCCACCCAATCGATCTTCGTGGTGGCG
>DNAU01000273.1:8606-10215 GCA_003491925.1 Chloroflexota bacterium | reverse complement strand
GTAGCGCGGCCAGCAGCGACCCTCGTTGGCGGCTATCGCCTCGACCAGGTTCCTGCGCCAGTTATCATGCCGGAACATACGACCGAGCATCGCCAGCCGGAGCTGGGCGCGCCCCGACCCGCATGCCGCCGCCCGGGCGTACTCGTTCGCCGCCTCGTCGACGAGCTCCCGCTTCTCGCAAGACGAGCCACGGATCAGCCTGACCCACGCCTCGTCGATCGGGTGCAGGAAGCCCCGACCGTCGTTGGTGGTCGCGATCCTGTCGGTCAGCTCGTGCGCGAAGCCGGGGTCCACCTCCAGGGCCTCGTCGGCCAGGTAGAAGAGCAGGTGGAGACCGGGCTCGAGCCCGGCGCCCACCAGGTTTTGGTACTCGTGGAGCAGCACCTTGTAGTTGCGGTACGGGACCCGGCTCGGGCAGTCGCGCAGGTCGCGGAAGCTGAGCCCGTGGTTGGTCATGAGCCAGTTGCTCCCGCCGACTCCGCGGCACCAGTCGACGTTCTCGTGGCACTTCTGCCGGAACCGGATCTCCGGCTTGTTGCGCCAGAAGCGCGTGTACATCGTCACGTACAGGGTCTCCCCTCCGGCGCCGCACACCTCGTAGGGGCACGCGACTATCTCGACGTCGCGCCTGGTGGCGGAGAGCGACCGGATCCCCGGCAGGATGTTATCGGGCCGCAGCACCACGTCGTCGGCGTCGAGCTTCATGACCCACTCGCCCCGGCACATGTCGAGCCCGAGGTTGCGCGCCGCCGCCCAGTCGCTGAGCAGCATCTGGCCGGTCGGGAACGGCACGACGTGCGGCTCGTAGGAAGAGGCCACGTCGGGGAAGTACAGGTCGGGCCGCGACGTGGACGAGATCGCCGTTCCCTCGCAGCGGACCCCGAGCGCGGCGCACTCGCGCATGATCGCGTCGGGAGTGCCGTCCGTCGACCCGGTGTCGACGAAGCACACCTCGAAGCACTGACTCGCCTCGGGCATCTTACGCAGGAAGCCGAGGGCCCGCCTCGCGACGACGGAGGCGTCGCGTACCATCATGTGTATGGAGCACAGCATCAGTTCACCTCGTCCCTCTCGAACTCCACGCTGGGCGACTTCCGCAGGAACCTGTCGATCGTGTCGTTGACCGACCTGCACAGGTCGTGGACGGTCGGTCCTCCCTCGACGATTTGCGATGGGAACCCTGAGAGGGTTCCCAAACCCTCCCGCGATGCTGCGCGGCCAGCTAAGCCGGCCGGCTCCGCACGCAAGATGGTCTCGTCGACCGCCACGTGCGCGTGCCCGGCGTCGCGGGTGCGGACCGCTACCACCACGACCAGCCCCTGCTGCTTCATCTCCTCGGTGAGGCGGTGGCAGGCCTCCCGCACCACCCTGCGGAGGGGATCCTCCCGTAGTGCTGTCTTGCGCCTGCTGGTCATCGGTCCTCCCTGGCGCGCCCCGCGGGCCGCGGGAGGTCGGGGATGCGCTTCGCCAGCCGCACGAGGTCCCTGGCGCGCACCAGGTTGGTCCTCTCGGCGGGGAGGAGCTCCGCGACCTCGCGCTTGCTCAGCGCCACGAGGCCCATGTCAGGGCCGTAGGTCAGGAATGCCTCGCAGCTCGCGCACACTGTCAG
>DNAU01000273.1:0-8547 GCA_003491925.1 Chloroflexota bacterium | reverse complement strand
TCAGACACAGGTGGGCGTCCTCGTCGGCCACCTCGCACCAGAGCGCGTCGTCGACCATGAAGGGGAACATCGCCGGCCACGTGGCCCCGCAGACCTCGCAGCCGAACGCCTGGTTGAGGTCGAGGGCCAGCCGCCGCAGCCTCTCGGCGACGGTCTGCCAGCCGAGCGTCTTAACAGCCTCTTGGTTGAGGTCGAGCGCCAGCCGTCCCAGCCTCTCGGCGACGGTCCGCCAGCCGAGCTCCCGCGCGGCCCTGAAGTACAGGCCGATCATGCGTCCTCCTTTTTTGAGGCTCCTACCTCTCCCCACGGGACCTCCGGCGCCACCTGGCGCAGGAGACGCCGAGCCTCGTCCACGGCCCCCGGCTTGTTCCACTCGCGGCACCTCCCGCTCGGGTGGGGCAGGCCGACGAGGTGGCACTTCCTGCCCGACTGCCACGTGGTGAACGACACCACCCGGAATGGGGCGGGCCCGCGCGTCGCCTCGCGCACGCGGGCGCCCAGGAGGGCGATGGTCAGGCGGGGAGGGGCGGAAGGGAGGTCGAGCGCGCGCAGGACCTCCTCGTACCTGGCATACGCCGCCTCCGGCTCCCACCGCCAGTCGCACAGGTTGACCCGGTCTAACCGGAGGTACGCGGCTGGGCTGAGCCCGAGTATCCGGCGCAGCCTGTCCCCGCTGCAGCCCGGGGGCATGTGGTAGAGGGCCAGGCGAGGGTCGGCCCCGCGGGGGTTAAGCTCCCCCAGGAGGAGCACGGGGCTGACGATGTGTGGTATCGACACCGGACGCCTACTTTTACTCTTGACGATGCTTTTGCTAGGCGCCGTCTTAGCGTTCCACCCCGCACGCGGAGCATTCTCCGCTCGTTCCGGGCTCTGACGACGCCGGCGCACCCTCCGGCTCGATCGCGCGGTGGGGGACCTGCCGCGCTCGGCGCACGTGCGTCGCGGCGACCCGGATCCGGCTCGACCTGGTGGTCTCGAGCACGAGCCCTCCCCGCTTGGACTCCGGCACGATCGCGACTTTCAGGTCCAGCATGAGCTCCACGGGGATGAGGTCGGAGTACTGCTTACGGTGGGCCTCGAGTATCTCCACGCGGTCGCCCACCACTATCTCGGTCGACCGGGGGGTCGGCTCGTACCCGCTCTTCACGAGCTCCGCGAGCATCGCGGTGAGATCCGTCATCCGGCTCGCGACCTCACTTATCAGTTCGCGCACCGAGGGGGCGATCTTCTCCTTGCAGTTCCACGACTCGAACTTCTGCCTCGCGGCCGCGATCCGGTTGTCCACCTCGAGGATGGAGTTCAGCAACCGCTCCACCGGACCGAGCTTGCGCTTGTCGGGGGCGGGGGCGACGGGTACGGCGGGCGCCGCCGGGGCGGCGGGGGCGGACTGTTCGTGGGAGTGGTTCTTCTTGCTCACGGTGTTTTCCTTTCGTCGGGCGGTTGGTAGTCTCGGTAGCCGAAGAAGCTGGTCAGGTAACCGGCTCGGTCTTGACGGGCCCGTACTTGGCCGCCAGGTCGTCGCGCACGCACCGCAGACACAGCGGGCCCGTGCCCTCCGAGCGGAACACTCCGTCCCCGTCGTACCAGCTGAACTGGAACGGCTCGCAGTGCATGCTGCTGGACGTCAGCGGGTAGCGCCAGGTGTGGCCGCGCCTGCACGTGTGCAGCTCCATCTCGGGCTCGCCCACGACCAGAGCTGGCGGGACCGGCCGCGCGCTCGGCTCCTGCTCTGCGGGAGGTGGCTGCTCGGGCGCCGCGGTCGCCGGCTCTCCCTGGTCGGTCCCCGTTACTATGCGAGAGATCTCCACCTCCCACGGGAGGCGAGGTGGGGAGGAGAGCGACGTGATGAGCAGCACGTCGAGCCTCTTCCATATCGACACCTGGCCCTCGGGCGGGGTGAAGAAGGCGCTCTCCTTGAGGCACACCAGGTCCGTGCGCAGCCTCGCGTAGACGGTCGGGACCTCGGCGAGTATCCTGTCGATTACCTCGGTCACGTCGCGCTTCGTGCTCATCGCCGTCTCCTCGCGGGCTCGCTCTTCTTCCGAGCCCGACGCTTGTCCATCATAGAGATCTCGCGACTGGCCGCCGAGGCCAGGGCCAGCCACAGGTTCTGGTGAGGCACGCTGAGCTGGCCGTAGGTCTTCCGACACTCCTCCCCCTGGTACATGTTCAGCGAGCGGAAGGCGTCCCACATCTTCTCGGCGAGAACTGCTCTCTCGTTGGCTGTCATGTTTTCCATCGCTCTCGGCGTGCTCGTGGTCGTTTGCCTAACAGGACTTCGCTACTTGCCCACCGACAGGAAGGGCAGAGGTCCGCTCCCTCCGTTGTACTGGGGCAGGGTGCCGTTCCACTTGCGGACGGCGTCCTGCTGGATCTCGAGCTGGCGCCACTGGATGATCTGGGTGGTTATGGACCTGGCCACCAGCTCGTTGGCTCGCGCCATGCCCTCGGCCAGGGCTATAGACTTCTTGGCCTCCCCGTCTGCCGCGGCGACCACCTTCTTGGCGTCGGCCTCCGCCTGCCGCAGCTCGTTCTCCTTCTGCGACATGGTCACCTCTCGCGCGCGCGGTCGCAGGCCCACAGGAACGGGCTCGCCAGCGCCTGGCCCACCGCCCCGCCGGTGTCGAGGAAGACGACCTCGAACACGGCGACGGGCGCTGCCAGGAGCAGGCACGGCGCGGTGCACACCACGATCGCGTAGTACCCGATTTTTCTCAGCATGGCTTGTCCGCCTCCTGTCCGCGGGTGCAGCAGCACCGGCGGGAGTCGATGGTGGTCACGCGGCCCAGGCCGGGCGCCTGCTCGGACACGGCCGCGCTGACCACCGCGGAGCACCTCTGGCCGAAGTGGGCCGGGTGCCGGCAGACGGGGCAGCGGACCACCTCGGGCCGCGGATCGTCAGTGCTGGTCACGACGGCAGCCCCCTCGACCTGGGCGCGACGGAGGGTGGTAATTCCACGTCGTTCGCGAACGTGATGCCCCTGAGAGCACACGAGGTCACGAAGTTCACCGCGTAGAGCCGGCTGGTGCTCTCCTCGACGAGCCTCTCCCTGTCGCACGCCGGCAGGTCGTTCCAGACGTACGCGGCGGCCGTCCACTCGGTCTCGAGCTCTTCTTCGGTCGACGCGGCCCCGAACACCGAGAGCACCCACGTCGGCCACTGTGGGGCGGCGGTCTTCGCCACCACGGCCGGGACCCACGCCCCGTCATCGGTCTTGACGGTGTGGAAGTAGATGGCGTCCGAGTCCACTCCCAGGCGCTGGAAGATGCCCACGACGGCCAGGACCTCGCGCGCCCGGTAGGGGATGGCCTCCACCCGGTCTACGGGGGACGCGGGCTCGCTCACTTGCTCGCCTCCGCCTTGCGCTTGACGCCCATCATGAGGTTCACGAGCTCCGGGTCCCGCGCCCGCCATGCCGCCAGCACGAGACCGAGCGCCCGGCGGAACCAGGGAGCCTCCGAGGCCATGCCGGCGAGGCACTCGCGCCCGGATCGCGCGGCTTCTTTCATCCCGTGCTCCCGCGCGATCTTCCGCGCCCACAGCACCAGGTCGCCGATCCGGTTCTCGCAGATGCGCTGGTACTTGACGTAGAAGAGGGTCCCGCGCCGCAGGTGCTGGTCCTCCAGGTTGGCTCGGCACACGTGGGCGTGCTTGCCGGGCGGCACGCGGCCGAGCAGCCACTCGGCGGCGGCCATGCCGTGGTCCAGCTCCCGGACCGGCTGAGCTAGGGCAGAAGCGAGCTTGTGGGCCGCGTCCGACTCGAGGCAGAGCTCGCACTGGTCGACCAGGAGGCAGCCGACGTCCGCCCAGACCGAGACGGCGCGCGCGGCGGCGCGGATCTTCTCGTCGAGCACGACGGTCACGTACTCGACGTGGAGCACGACCGGGACGCCGACTGCGGGCTCGCCGGTCCGGCGCAGGGTCTTCATGACCTTCGCGTGAGCCTCCCAGCGCGCGTACGCCGGCGTGGGACTGCTAGCTCGCCGCGGGGGCTTCACACTCTTCACCTTCTTCGAGGTCATCGCGCTTCCAACTCTTCTCGGTGAGAAAACAGCACCTGACCCTCACGCGTCGGGATCCAGACGCGCCTGGTCTGGTATGAATACGGGCCGTACGGCTCGTGCTTGCAGCTCGCCACGAAGCGCCACTGACTCTCCCAATGATATCGTTCGACGAGCCAGATCAAGACGTCTCGGTCGGCTTCGGGCCCAGCAAGGATTTCTTCTCGCACGTTCATGAGCGTTCATCCTTCGATTACTGATATTGAGCCATGGAGAACCAGGTGTCAAGAATTAAATTTCAACTCCATCATCGGGTGAGGAAGTTAGTTCTCGCCGGGTCTAGAGCGCCGGGCCCGCGCCGACTGCCCCGGGTCGCTGGGTGACCTGACGAGACCCAGCAGCCCGGGCTCCATGTCGACCACCACGCGAGCGGTGGTGCTGATCTCCTTGCGCTGGTCCGGGCACGTGCGCCAGAAGAGGACCACCAGGGAGAGCATCAGCGTGCAGGACTGCTCCGCGTCGAGGCCCCTCTTCTTCAGGACCTCCTGGATCGCCTGCAGGTCGTCGCCCTCGTCGTCGCGAGGGCCCCTCTCCTTGGGCTCCCCACCCTGCTGGGCCAGGCGGTCGAGCAGCAGCCGCACGACCTGCTGGAGGTTGGCGCGTACGTCCGGGCAGACGCGCCCTACCTCCTCCACCATGGTCAAGGCGGTGGTGCAGAAGCGCAGCGAGCCCATGTGCCGGTCGTTCATGGCCTCCTCGAGCGCCCTGATGTCGACCAGCGCCTCGGTGTCCTCGTCTTCAGTCTTCGGCATGGTCACACCTCGTCGAGCATCAGGGTGCGGAATCGGCGTAAGAGCACGATCGACATCTCCTCCACGGCGAGCCGGTGAGCGCGGGAGTGCCTGGCCAGTGATTCATCCACGTTGCCGGTGGTCAGGTAGCTGTGGCATCCCACGCACAGGCAGTCGCGCTCGGTGGCGCGTTGTACGCATCCGCGGACGATGCACAGGGTCGGGAGCTGGACGGGATCACCCTCGGTTCTTGCTTTTTTATCTGGCTTGCGCATGGGCGACCTCCTCACGGCCTCGCCGAGATCCTCTCTTCGAACATTCTTATCCACTCCGCCGCCACCCCGGCCCAGGAGCACTCCGCCAGGACCTCGCGGCGGTTCTGCGCGACGTCACCCGCGACCTCCGCCGCGCGCGGCCCGACGGCTCCCGCGACGGCGTCGACGAAGGCGTCGTCGTAGCCCGCGTACTCGGGGTGGGCGATTATCACACCTCGCCGCACAGTCTCGGGCAGGGCCCCGATGCTCGACGTGATGGGATAACAACCCGCCGCCTGCGCCTCCAGGGCGCTTATGCAGCTCGTCTCGCAGAAGGAGGTGGGGTAGAGCCACAGGCCGCTCTCCAGGAAGGCCTGGGCGAGGGCGGACTGCCCGCAGCGGCCCAGGTAGTGGACGCCGTCGGGCTCCATCTTGGCCATGCGGTGCTCGAGGTAGTCGAGCTGGAGCAGCATGTCCCTCGACCGCGGTCCCGGGTAGAGCGCGGCCGCCGCCCGCGCGCTCTTGGTGCCGTAGTACACCCCCAGGTCGGCGTCCGGCACTTTCTGCTTGATGCGCGGCCAGAGGTCGAGCAGGCGGACGAGGCCCCTGTCGTAGGACGACGAGTAGATGCACCTGTGCGGGCGCTTGTAGAGCGGCCGGCCCGGGACGCCCTCCACCGGACCCAGGTCATCGACCGTCTCGCCCTCGCGCAGGAAGAGCGACGGCTCGATGCCGTTGCGCGTGACCACGAGCTTCTCCGCGGGCACGTCGGGGTAGTAGTGCATGAACGCGCTCCGGGCCCACCTCGACAGGCAGAACACGAGGTCGTAGGACGACAGGACCCCCTGCCAGTCGTCGCCCACGTGGACGTCGTGGACCCAGAGCACGGACAGGGGTTTATGGTCGGCCCACTCGAGGTGGGAGAGGGCGGCGAGGTCACGAGAGCTCACGAGCACGTCGCAGTCGAGCGCCACGCGGGCGCCCTCCCTGTGCGTGCCGGGGCCCGCGGCCAGGTAGCACACTGGCCTGCCGCCGTACGTGACCGATTCGTCCTTCACCTTCCCCCACACCGCGACCTCGTGACCCTGCCGGGTGAGGTGCTCCGCCATCCTCGCGGCAGCGACCTCCGACCCTCCGATGCCGGTCTCGAGGCTCCGCGGACCCCACGACTCGAACGATCCTCCGATCCAGAACACGATCTTCATGTCTTATTGCCTCTCAGCAAGAAGGACCGCGCCCCGGCAGGCGGAGCGCGTAGGAGTAGGAGACGCGGCAGTCGCACGGGCGGCGCCTCAAGAACATCACCTTCCGCGTCCCGATCTGGTGGACGTCGACAGACCTGATCTTCTCGTCGCACGTCCTGCCGAAGTGGGCGAGGTGCCCGCAGGCCCGGCAGCGGATGGAAGACGGTTCGGTCACTTCTTATCCGATCTAGATTTGCGATGGGAACCCTGGCCCCAAACCCTCCCGCGACGCCCGGGTCGCTGACCCTCCGCAGCCGGCTGAGCCGGCTGGCTCCGCACGCGCGAGCACGGCCGGCGGGCCGCCTGCAGCACCCGCTCGAACTCGGCCGCGTCTTCCTCGTTCTCGAAGACCAGGACGGCCCGCGTCGCCATCCGACCCTTCCTGCCGGTCTGCACCACGCAAGTTTTTCCCACGTGCTTGACCCGCGCGACCAGTGGCTGATCGGAGTCAGCCGAGTCGGCGAGGGGATAGATCCTGAACAACTCGCGCGCCACGTAGGCATCGTCCTTGGTGTAGCGGGCGTAGAGGCCGTACAGCGTGGGACAGGCAGAGTGTTGCTTCTCCACGTCCCGCAGGGCCGCCTCGACGACAGAGCTGAGGATCCAACCGGTCTTGTCGATCTTGCAGGACAGCTCTGGCTGATCGGAGAGCTCTCCCATGAACGTGAGCTTCTTGATGACCGTCTGGCAAGCAGGCGAGTCGTTAAAGCGGCGCAGGACGACGTCATAGCAGCGCCCGCAGTAAGCCGCGTTCGGGCTCACCACGTTCCGCTCTACCCAGGGACGGAGATCCGCGGCCAGGCGGTCTCGTTCCTTCGACACCGGGACCTCCTCGACGGTCGTCATGGCTTCTTCACCTTCGGGTCACTGACCCTCTTGCGTCCGACGTGCGGGGGAGGCTCCAGCACGGCCTCCGCCTGGGCGGCGGCCAGGACGGCGAGGCACAGCGCGAACGTCATACCCCTCCGGGCGGGCCGCGGGCGCTCGCCCACCTTCAGGGTCTGCGCTCCGAGCACCTCGTCTCCCGAGGGGCCGCGCTCGTCTTCTTCCCAGTGTCTGCCGGCCTCGAGGGCCAGCTTGCGTCGTCGGGCGTCGCCCATGTTAATACCTCGTTTTTACCTGGTTTTTATGAGTACGTCAGGAGCCGGCCGGGCGGGTCGTGGTCCGCGGCCACGCGGGGTCTCCGGGGAGGCCCAGCGGTCCCCGCGCGGAGCTACCGCAGTCTGGTCCCGTCGGGTGCTCCGCGCCGGGGGCCCGGCAGCTGCGGATCAGCCGCAGGAGGATGTCGGCGTCGATCCGGGGCGCCCCGGGTCGCAGACCCTCGCGCTCCATCTGCTCCATGATCTGGACCAGGATGAGGCCGGTGACGTCGCGCCCGGTCTCCTTGTCGATCACCTCGACGGACTCCGACGAGGTCCCCCGGATCATCGCCCCCAGGTCGGACAGGGTGACGTACCGGCTGTCGGCCACGTCGTAGAGCTTCCGGTTCGCGTACCTCCTGATGTGTCGCATCGCGTGCCTCCGTGAGATGGTGTTCGTATCTGATGTCGGCCGAGAGCTATTCTCGCGGTGTCAAGACGAGAAATCAAGTAGAAAGTTCACCAGGTGTCAAAAGGCAATTCTTGCCAACAGTTCCGCGCCCCGCTCGGTCCCTCTCCTCGCCGATCGGCGAGAACACCTCGCACGACTCGGCGTCGCGCGAGTCGCGCCTCTCCGATCTTTCCGTGAACTTAACACAGCGCCATATCCACTGGGGGAAGGGAGCCTCGCAGTGGCCGTCGACCAGTCCCATGCCCACCTCCCGCCAGTGCTCGCACTGTCCGCAAGTCCTGGCTCTCATCTGGTTTCCGATGAGATCTTGCTGCGAGCGAGGTCGTCCTTCTGATCCCAGCGCCCCTGGGCGTAGCTGAACGAGACCATCGCCACTACCAGGAGGGAGAGCCCCGCCGTCCGCCAGGTGGTCTCCCACCTGAGCGTGAGCCAGAAGAAGAACCACGCGACGGCGTCTATGTACCAGCTGTAGTACCAGGGTCGTTTTCGGAAGAAGTAGTTCACGTCGTTCTCCTCAGTTGCATAATTCGCTGCCTGATGGCCTCGGCGTCGGCCCACTTCGAGGGATCAGTCCCGTACCGCAGCAGGTAAGCCCGGCAGGGGTGGCAGCACCAGCTGGGGTCGTCCGGAGAGTTCACGCGGCAGAGCTTACCGGATCCGTTCCCCGCGCACGGCTGGTCGGCCAGCCACTCGATGAAGTCGACC
>DNAU01000051.1:221-9467 GCA_003491925.1 Chloroflexota bacterium | reverse complement strand
CCCCCCAGGTGTCGCTACATCTCAAAAGCCGTGCAGCCTAGCATGCACGGCCCGGCGAGGGGGGGCAAGTGGCCCACGTGAAGCGTGTGCCCATTTCGAACGGCAGTGCCGAGACCGAGGCTGAGCGAGCGGCGAGGGCCAGGCCGCCACCACGGCTACCTGCCTGCACTCGTTTCCGGCGCCGGTTCAGGGCTCGACGAGGAGAGAGCGTCACCTCCGGGGGGTCAGCCCGCCTCAGATCCTCTTTCGCTGAGCAGCCGGGCGGACCCCCACCCTGCCCTCGGCGCGGCCCGGGCCCGCCTGGGACGGGATCAGATGCGTGCGGCAGATGGTGGCGAAGAGCTCGGCGCTCGGCTTGGGATGGCGCTCCAGGGTGCCCCGGTCGACCGCGACGAGGCCGAATCTGGCCGCGTACCCCTCGAGCCACTCGAAGTTGTCGAAGCCGGTCCAGTAGAGGTAGCCACGCACGTCGGCACCGTCCGCCATCGCGTCCACCACGGCCCCCAGGTGATCGCTGAGGAAGCCCGGCCGGAGCCGGTCGTCCTCGTCGGCGACGCCGTTCTCGGTGACCAGCAGCGGAAGCTCCAGCCTCTCCCCCAGCGAGACCAGCGCCCGGTGCAGCCCGCCGGGGTCGATGGCCCAGCCCAGGCTGCTGCGCGGCACCGAGGGCTCCGGGTCGGGGCTCACGAAGAGGCGGGTGGGGGCCCGCCAGTCGAAGCGCACCCGCTCGTCGGTGTAGTAGTTGAGCCCCAGGTAGTCGAGCGATCCCAGGAGCCCGGGGACGACCTGACCGGTACCGCCGGGAGGAAGGAGCCGGCCCCGGACGCAGCAGAGCAGGTACCAGCGATTGAAGATGCGGTCCGGCAACCACGCCACCAGGGGGGCGACCACCGACCCGGGGCGCGCGCGGACGGGACGCTCGTGGTGGGCGATCGAGACCAGCGTTCGCCAGCCGTGGCCGCCGCCGACCCGGTGCAGGGCGGTGGCGGCCGCCGCGTGCATCCGCAGCAGCCCGGTTCCCGCCCGCAGGGCGAGGACGAGGGACCGGCGATGAGGCGGCCACACCCCCTCGGCGTAGGCGAGGGAGAAGAGGACGTTGGGCTCGTTGATGGTGACCCACCAGCGGACGTCCTGACCGAAGGTCTCGGCGCAGGCGGCCGCGTAGCGGGCGAAGAGGCGTGGCGCCTCGGGGTCGAGCACGCCGCCGCGGTCGGCGAGCCAGACCGGGAGGGTGAAGTGGTGGATGGTGACCACCGGCTCCATGCCCAGCCGCCGGCAGGTGCCCACCACGTCGGCATAGTGGCGGAGGGCGGAGAGGTCGAAGCGTCCGGGCTCGGGCTCGACGCGAGCCCACTCCACGGAGAACCGCTGGGCACTGTGGCCCATGCCGGCGAGCATCTCCAGGTCCTCCCGATAGCGCCGGAAGTGGTCGATCGCCAGCTCCGCCGAGCCTCCGTCGCCGATCCGCCAGGGCTCATTCCGCTCCATCCGCATCCAGTCGTTCCAGAGCCCGCCCTCGACCTGGTGGGCGGCGCTGGCGGTGCCGAGCAGGAAGCCGTCGGGGAGGCGCCTGGGGGTGCGCCGGGCCGGCACCGGCCCTCCACCTCGCGGGGCGACCGGGCGGCGGCGAAGCATGGGACGGTCGGCGCTCAGGCGGGGGGACGCCGGAGGACCAGCCGGATGCCACCCGCCCCCCGGTCCTCCTCGATGACCTCACCCCCGGCCTTCCGGCTCCATGCCCGGATGCCGAAGACCTGCTCGGCCACCCTGGTCACCACCTCGAGGCGGTCCCCGGGCGCCAGGCTCGCATAGGCATGGCGCACCCGCCCCAGAGCGCTGTCCCCGCAGTCGTCGTCACTCGACGTGAGGTCGAGGCGCCGCGGCTCCATGATGGTGGCAGTCTACGTCCCGACTCCGGGGCGCCGGACCCCGAGGTGGTGCAGCCCCGGTGCCCTAGGTGGCCGCTCTCTCGACGGGAACGCCGACCGCGTTGCCCCATTCGCTCCAGGAGCCGTCGTAGTTGGCGACCCGCGGGTAGCCGAGCAGATAGGTGAGCACGAACCAGGTGTGCGAGGAGCGCTCGCCGATCCGGCAGTAGGTGAGGATCCGTTTGTCGGGGGTCACTCCCCTGGCCTGATAGAGGTCACGGAGCTGCTCCGGAGGCTTGAAGGTGTCGTCGTCCTGGATCGCCTGGGACCAGGGGATGTTGACCGCACCCGGGATGTGACCGGCACGCTGGGCGCCCTCGTTCTGGTACTCCGGGGGCGCGGAGATCGCCCCGCTGAACTCCGCCGGGGAGCGGACGTCGACCAGCCCGTGGCCGGGATCGCCGAGGATCGCGCGGACCCCGGGGAGGAACTCGCGGAGGTCGCCCGCGGGTTCGGGAAGGGGGTACTGGGTGGGCGGGAAGGTGGGGACGGCCTCGGTCACGGGCCGGTCCTCCTCGAACCACTTCCGCCGGCCTCCGTTGAGCAGCCGGATGTCGGCATGCCCATGGATCCGGAAGGTCCAGAAGGCGAAGGCCGCGAACCAGTTGCGCATGTCGCCGTAGAGGATCAGCGCGGTCCGCGGGGTCACCCCCAGCCGCCCCATGAGCCCGGCGAACTGCTCGGGTGAGAGGATGTCGCGGCGCACCGGGTCGTTGATGTCCCGCTTCCAGTCGACGAGGGCGGCGCCGGGGATGTGACCCAGCTCGTAGGCGGATGCGGGGTCCCAGTCCACCTCGAGGATCCGGATGTCGGGGTCCTGCAGGTGCCCGGCGAGCCAGTCGGTGCTGACCAGGACCTCGGGATGCGCGTAATCGGTCACCGCAGCTCTCCTCTCACAACGCGATCGTCGCGATCGTCGCCGGAATCCCGACGATACCACTCAAGTTTCCATGGCCGGGTGAGGCGAGCCCCTCGGGGAACGGAGGGATCCCCACGCGGCCCGCCGCGCGGGGAGTAGGATTGCGCGGCCCGCAGCGCTTGGGGAGCAGAGCGATGGAGACGATGTCCGCGGCGGCGAGCGCGCCGCTCGACGAGACAGCGGTGGGGGGTACGGTCGACCTGGTCACGGAGCGACCGATCGTCCTTCCGCGTGAGGACGGGCCACGCGCCCGCATCGAGGAGTTCCTCGGCCGCCGACCGCTGCTGGTGCCCGGAGTGCTCGTGGGGGTCATCGCCCTCCTCCTGCTGAGTCGGGGACCGCGGATCGTCGTGGTCAGGCCGCGGGCGGGACACGATTCGTAGTGCAGCGCCTCGGGGGGCTCACCCCCCGATGCCCAGGGCGGTGAGCAGGGCACGGTTCTCGGCGGGTGTGCCCACCGTGATGCGCAGCCGGTCGGAGTGATCGCCGCCGGGGAAGTGGCGCACCAGGATCCTCTGATCGCGGAGCTCGGCGGCGACCCCGACCGCGTCGCCCCCCGGGGGCCGGCCGAGAAGGAAGTTGGCCCGCGACTCGCCCACGTCCCAGCCGGCGCCGCGCAGAGCGGCGGCCAGCCGTTCGCGCTCCTCGATGACCAGCTCGACGATGCGGCGGTGGTGGTCGCGGTCGGCGAGGGCCGCTTCGGCGGCGGCGAGCGCCAGCCGGTCGACGGGGTAGGACTCGACCACCGCGGAGAGGTCGCCGATCAGGTCGGGGTGGCCGAGCGCGTAACCGACCCGCAGTCCGGCGAGGGCATGGCTCTTGGCGAAGGTGCGAACTACCAGCCAGTTGTCGTGGTGGACCAGCAGGGGGACGCAGGACTCGGGGGCGAAGTCGCAGTACGCCTCGTCGATCACGACCACGGAGTCGACCTGACCCAGGACCCGCTCGATCGCCAACGGCGGCACCCAGCCGCCGGTCGGTGAGTTGGGGTTGCAGAGAAGGCGCATCACGGCGGGGGTGGTCGCCAGGGCCGCGGGTAGGGGCTCCCCCGGAGCGAGGGGCACGGTGGCGATGCGGGCGCCGCCCAACCGCGCGAGCACCGGCAGCAGCGAGTAGGTGGGACGGGTCAGCACCACGGTGTCGCCGGGGTCGGCGAAGGCTCGGAAGCAGGTCTCGAGCACCTGGTCGGCCCCGTTGCCGACCATCACCCCCTCCGCGGGCAGCCCGTGGTACCGGGCGAGCGCGGAGCGCAGCGGCTCGCCCTGAGGATCGGGGTAGCGGCGCAGCTCCTCGACGGCGCGGCTCACCGCCGCCGTCACCCGGGGGGACGGTGAGAGCGGCGACTCGTTGGTGTTCAGCTTGATCCAGGTCGCGCCATCCGGCGGCTGCTCGCCCGGGACGTAGCCGAAATCGGGACCGAGGGATCGGCGCCGGTGACGCGACATGGTGGCGAGTATGCGGGTAGAGGCCTGGTGCACTGACCCGGAGGAAGGTTTCCGATTCGCCGGTGCACTACGCGGAGATGATCGCCTCGACGTCCACGGTGGCCCCGGCGGGGGCGAGGGGCACGAGGTTGCCCTCCACCGGGGTGCCGTCGACGACCAGGTGGCACACCCGGCCGGTGATTCCCTCCGGCTTGCGGACGGTGATCCGGAAGGTGGAGCCGCGGAACCGCCGGGTGACGGTGAAACCCGGCCAGGCCGCGGGGATCACCGGGTCGATGCGCAGCCCCTCGCGCTCCGGCCTGATCCCGAGGATCCACTGGGTGATGGCCACGTAGTTCCAGGCGGCGGCGCCGGTGAGCCACGAGTTCTTGGCCTCACCGTGGGTCGGGGCGTCGTGCCCGGCGATCATCTGGGCGTAGACGTAGGGCTCGCAGCGATGCACCTCGCTGATCGCCTCACGGACGGATGGATTGGTCCGGCGGTAAACCTCGAAGGCGCCGTCGCCGTCGCCGGTCATCGCCTCGGCGATCATGATCCACGGGTTGGTGTGGCAGAAGATGCCGGCGTTCTCCTTGTAGCCGGGGGGGTACGAGGAGATCTCGCCGAGCTCGATACGGTAGCCGCTGTACGCCGGCTGCTGAAGCATCACGCCATGCTCGGTGAGCAGCCGGCCGCGCACGCTGTCGAGAGCCTGGCGCGCCCGGCCGTCGTCGATCCCAACCCCGGCCATCACGCACATCCCCTGGGACTCCACGAAGATCTGGCCCTCGTCGCAGACCGAGGACCCCACCGGATTGCCGAAGAAGTCGTAGGCGCGCCGGAACCAGGCGCCGTCCCAGCCGTGCTCCGCGATGGTCGCCGCCATCGCGGTCGCAGCGTCGAGCAGCCGGTTCCCCTCCTCGCGCTGAGCGCGGCGGCTGACGATGTCGGCCAGCTCGCGGGCGGCGAGCACGAACTGACCGGCGATGAAGACCGACTCGGCCACCCCACCGCTGCGATTCTGGGTGGTCTGGAACGCCTCCCCGGGGTTGTCGGAGAAGCAATTGAGGTTGAGACAGTCGTTCCAGTCGGCTCGGCCGATCAGCGGCAGGCCGTGGGGGCCGAGCCGGTCCAGGGTGTAGGCCACGCTGCGGCGCAGATGGTCGAGGAGAGGAGCCTCGGAGCCGTCGGCGTTGTCGTACTGGACCGCCTCGTCGAGGATCGAGTCATCGCCGGTCTCGTTCAGGTAGGCGGCGACACCCAGCACCATCCAGAGCGGATCGTCGTTGAAACCCGAGCCGATGTCGTCGTTGCCGCGCTTGGTGAGCGGCTGGTACTGGTGGTACGCGCCCCCCGACCTGAGCTGGGTGGCAGCGATGTCGAGGATCCGCTGCCGGGCCCGCTCCGGGATCATCTGGACGAAGCCGAGCAGGTCCTGGTTGGAGTCGCGGAATCCCATCCCCCTGCCGATCCCCGACTCGTAGAACGACGTCGACCGGCTGAGATTGAAGGTGACCATGCACTGGTAGGCATTCCAGGTGTTGACCATCCGGTCGGTGTGCTGGTCGGGCGTGCTCACCTGAACATGGGAGAGCAGCTCGTCCCAGCGCGCGCGCAGTCCGCGCAGGCCTTCCTCCACCATCTCGGGCCGGAGCCATCGCTCGATCACCGGTGTCACCGCCCGCTTGCTGATCACCTGGCTCCCCGGCGGGTCGAACTTCTCGGCGACCGAATTCTCGTGATAGCCGAGGACGAAGACGACCTCACGCTCCTCGTGCGGTCCGAGCTCCAGCCGGACGTGATGTGATCCGTGCGGGGCCCATCCATGAGCGATCGAGTTGCCGGCGCTTCCGCGCTCCACCGCGATCGGCCGATCGAAGCCGCGGTACGGACCGAGGAAGGCCTCCCGAGCCGTGTCGAAGCCGGCCAGCGGTTCGGAGCAGGCGAAGTAGGCGAAATGGTTGCGTCGCTCGCGGTACTCGGTCTTGTGGTAGATGACGCTCCCCTCCACCTCGACCTCGCCGGTGGAGAAGTTGCGCTGGAAGTTGGTCGCGTCGTCC
This sequence comes from Chloroflexota bacterium, assembly GCA_003491925.1. Classification (GTDB taxonomy): domain Bacteria; phylum Chloroflexota; class Dormibacteria; order Aeolococcales; family Aeolococcaceae; genus Changshengia. The sequence continues at coordinate 3,136 of DNAU01000051.1, read as the reverse complement.
TGGGCGTCCCAGAGGCAGAACTCCACCGAGGAGAACACCGAGAGCGGACGCCGCTCACCGGTCAGGTTCGTCAGCCGGAGCCGCCACACCTCCAGCGTCTCTCCGAGTGGGACGCAGTAGAGCGTCTCCGCCCGCACGCCGCGGTGGGTGGAGGCGATGGTGGTGTAGGAGAGGCCGTGCCGGCACTCGTAGGCGTCGAGCGCGCTCTGGGTCGGCTGCCACGACGGCGACCAGCTCTCGCCGGTCACGTCGTCGCGCAGGTAGATGTAACGGCCTCCCAGGTCGAAGGGGGCGTTGTTGTAGCGGTAGCGGCTCACCCGGCGCAGCCTCGCGTCGCGGTAGAACGAGTAACCGCCCGCGGTGTTCGAGATGATCCCGAAGTACTCCTCCAGCCCCAGGTAGTTGATCCAGGGAAGGGGAGTGTCGGGCCGTGAGATCACGTACTCGCGGCGGTCGTCATCGAAGTGTCCGTATCGCAATGCCAGGTCCCCTGCGCCAGCCCGATAGCCGATTGCCCAGCCGATCGCCGCCGGGAAGTCACCGCTCCACCGCCGGCCGGCACCGTCATGTTCGCGTGCTCCACCCCGCACCGTGACGCCCTCAGGTCGCGCCGAGGTCGGGGCAGGTTGCCGCATGGTCAGACGAAGACGGCCACGTGACTCAGCGGAGCCACGGGGCCGTCCCGCCCTGGGTCGGTGACCCGGCCGGCACGTTGCCGGCCGGGCCCCGGCCGCCCACCTTGGGAGGTGGGCCCTTATTCGGTTGTCGTCACTGACCGACAGGTCAGCGGGATCCCCTGATCCTTAGGAGGCCACCGGCTTCAGCTGCATGAGGATGTAGGGAAGCTCGGGGTTGTCCGGGGAGGGGTCCATGTACGGGTTGCTGGCGCTCGGCCACCCGGTGTAGTGAAGGGTGCTGTAGACGTTCCAGTCCGCACCGTAGAGAACCGGGGCGTACGGGACGTCGGTGGCCATGATCCCCTCGAGGGCCTGGATGGCGGAGGCGATGGTCGCCTGCCCGGCCGAGGTGGTCGGGTCGGCTCCCTCGTACTGCTGAAGGGCCGTCGCAGCGGCTGAAGACTGGAACTCAGCGTAGTCGCCGGCCGCGCAGCTCAGAGGGGCGGTGCAGTCGCTGTAGTCGAGCCAGTTCTGGAGCTGAACGAACGGGATGTTGCCGCCAGCGCCCCAGTGGAGGGCGGTCTGGAAGTTGCCGACGTTCATGGCGTCCTGCCACTGCGAGTAACCACCGGACGCGTTGTCCGTGCTCACGTCCATGCCCTCACCCTGGAGCTCGCTCGCGATCTCCTGGGCGTCCGCCCAGTAGTCCGAGAACGCCTCGGGGTCCCAGATCGTGAACTTGATGATCTGGCCGCCTTTGGTCCAGCAGTTGGCAAGGTTGGAGCCGTCGCAGACAACGGTCCCGCCGGGGTCAGGCTCCTCGGTGGTCGTGCTGGTCCCGGTGCCCCACCCGGTCGGCGGGGCGTAGCCATCGGCCTCGAGGACGCTCTGCACGGTCGGGCCGCTCCACCCGGCAGGTGCGCTGCTCGGAGTGGCCGCGGAGTCGGCCGGCAGGTCGTTGGCGTAGGTCGAGCTCGGGTAGGCCGCCTGCTGGGCGGGGTTCAGCCCGCCTGCCGAGGTGGCCGCCGCCTCGTAACCGGACTCTCCGATCGAGGAGAGGGTGCCGCGGTCGATGCCCAGGCTCACGGCCTGACGGACCGCCTGGTCGCCGATGCCGAGGGCGCCGCCGTTACCGGACGCGAGGTTAAAGTCGAGGGTGACCGTGTTGCCCGATGCGTACCAGACGTGGTTGGTGTTCGGGTTCAGGTCGATGTAGTTGGCCACGACGCTCGGGATCTCGTTGCCGGCCCAGTCGAGGGTGCCGTTGTCGAGAGCCTCGGTCGCCGCGTTGTTGGTCGCCTCGTTCGGAACCACGATCTCCGACTCGGGGGGCGTCCCCTCGAAGAAGTGCGGGTTGGGCTTGAACTTGACGGCCTGGGTGCTGAAGCTGTCCAGCATGAACGGGCCGGTGCCGACCGGGTTCGCGACCGTCTCCTTCGACGGGTCGGTACCGACCGGGAAGGCGCTGGCCTGGGTGATGTAGGTGCTGCCCAGGATCGACCAGAGGTTGGTGTACTGCGGCGTCGCGAACGTCAGGGTGACGGTGTTGCCGCTGACTGTCGGGGCCACGCTCTGGGCCGGCACGCCGCTGTAGTCGGCTGCCGGGAAGGCCTTCATTATAGCGAAGGTGTTGGCCACGTCAGTGGCGGTCATGGTGCTGCCGTCGCTGAACTTGACGCCCGACCTGACCGTGATGTTGAGGGTCGTGCCGCCGGTCCCGAACGAGTACCCGGTCGCCATCCAGGGGTGCATCCCCGAGGGGGCGGGGTTGAGGGCGTCGATCTCGTAGAGGGGCTCGTAGATCAGGCTGGTCATGTTCAGCCCGTTGGCCAGCGAGCTGGGGTCGTACGGGTTGAAGTCCTGGACGAAGGTGGTGCCGGTGGTGGCTTCCTCGGTCAGCGCCGGCCCGACCTTTGTCGTGCTGGTGCTGGGCGAGGACGAGGTTGGCGTCGAGGTACTGCCGCACGCTGCCACCCCGAGGGCGACCCCGGCGGCGAGTACCGCAATCTTTCCTAGATTCATCTAGCTACACGATCTCCGTGACGCACGGCCCGAGGGGGACGTGCACTGCTGATGGAATGTCGCCGACGGATCTGAGCGCACGGCCGGCGGTCGCACCCGGTGACCTCTCCCTCCAGGGAACCGGACGATCGCCTCCGCTCGCCCTTCGGGGCCGGCGGAGCCCGAAAAGCTAAGCCATCCTCCATACCTCCTCAGTCCTCCTCTGGGTGGTGCCGATCAGCGGATGCGGATGCGGCTGCGGGCCGCTGGAACATTCCGTCCGTGGGCGCCGGAGCC
>DNAU01000051.1:0-166 GCA_003491925.1 Chloroflexota bacterium | reverse complement strand
CCGTCCGTGGGCGCCGGAGCCGGCTCCGACCCGTCCTCGACCTGACGCTGGGCGGGGTCGACGTGGAGCCAGCAGTTGGCGGTGTGCCCGGCCGCGACCGTGACGCTGGGGGGTGCCTTGGCACTGCAGATCGCCATCGCGTGAGGGCAGCGGGGGTGGAACCGGC
>DNAU01000324.1 GCA_003491925.1 Chloroflexota bacterium | reverse complement strand
TGAGACGTCTCTTGTGTATGCTGGGACTTCATCATTGGGGTGATACGCGGCTGGACGCGTTCCGCTCGGCCGAGCTCGTGCGCGCGATGACCGCGCGAGAGATCTGGGCCTTCGTCCGCGACGAGGTCCCCGCCCTGGTCGAGGCTCTGCGATGATCGCGCTCCGTCGCCCGACGTTACTCCCCGCGTCGCTCCCCGAGAGCTGCAGGGAGCGGGAGATGCGGCGGGTGAGGGAAGGCGGGCGGAAGAGGTACCAGGGGAAGCTCACCGAGGAGGAGATCGCGCGGTGGTTCGGTAACGGCCCACAGACTCCCGTCCCCAAGCTCCTGTACTCGGCGCTGTGGCAGCAGCACCCCGAGCGGATGACCCTGCCCCGCGACGAGCGGTGTGTGATCGAGAGCGTGCTCGTGTACGGCACGGCCAGGCAGAAGGCGTGGGTCTGCGAGCACTACGGTCGGGCCGAGATCGTATGGTACGTGCGCAGACAGTACGGGACCTTCCTGCGCTCGCGGGAGCAGGTGCTCGAGTGGGTGAGCCGATCCACGATGTACCGCTGGGAGCGGTGGTTCCCGGAGCTCAGAGAGTGGTGGGCGCAGCACGGCCCGCGGGGCGAGATACTACCCCTGAAAAAGCAACGGAGGCCTCGATGACGTCTTGGCAGTGGCTCGGGCACCTGATCGTGATAGCTGGAGGGCTCGCGCTGGTGGTCAGCGGCCTGGTCACCCTCTCCCGCCGCGACCGGTCGCGGGCGCGGAGACTGACGGAGACGCCGGAGGACGGCGGCAAGGCCGTCGAGCCGCGCTTCGTGCTGCGGACCGCCCTCGTGGCCCTGGCGATCTACACGCTGTTCGGGCCGGAAACCTTCGGGCCCTGGGCCGTGATACTCGGGTTCGGGTGCTGGCGCCTGTCCGTCTCCGACTCGAAGTCGGTCGCCTGGGTCGGGCAGAAGCTGCTGGCCGCGCTCCTGCTGTTCGGCGTCGCGTTCTGGCTCGGCGCATCGGGGGTGCTGTGGTGAAGCGTGGCCGGATAACGAGCACGTATTTGTCGTGTTCAGGGTGTGCAAGAGGTCAGGTTGTACCAAGATCGGACGGTGATGATCATGCTCGATAGGATCACGTTCACGGGGGCCGACGACAGCACCGACCACGAGGGGTTGTTCGCCCTCCTCGACGCCTACCCGCTCGCGGAGGCCGGGATACTGCTGGGCAACCACGAGGGGTCGCCCCGCTTCCCGGGGCTCGCCTGGCTCGAGGGGCTGCTGGAGCACTGCCAGGAGAAGGAGAGCAGGCTCCAGCGCCAGAGACTGTCGCTCCACCTGTGCGGCCGCTGGACCGAGATGTTCTTGAGCAGCAGGCTGGGTTCCAACTGCGGACTGGATGCGCTGCTCGCTCGCTATAAGAACGTGTTCGGGCGACTGCAGCTCAACACCCACGGGGAGATCCACAGCATCCGCATGCCGGACCTGCTCCACAACCTTTCCTTCGTCGCCGACAGGTGCATCGAGGTGATATTCCAGCGAGACGGCGTCAACGACGACTTGTTCGACTGGGTCCGCTGGACGATGTCCCAGGGGAGGTCTCACGGCCACCTGAAAGTGAGCACCCTCTTCGACCTCTCCCACGGCGCGGGGAAGCAGGCCGCGGAGCTGCAGAAGCCCATCCAGGGGGTGTACTGCGGGTACGCCGGTGGGTTCTCGCCGGAGAACATCGGCGAGAACCTGCGTCAGATCGACGAGCTGATGGCGCAGCATGGCACCACGACCTACTGGGTCGACGCCGAGACCTGGCTGATGTCTCCGGACACCCACCGGCTGAGCCTGCAGCGCGCGGGGCAGTACCTGGAGGTCGCGAGCGAGCACGTCACCCGACACGTCCGAGCTGAGTTCGAGCGGATGAGGGCGACGTGACGTACAAGGAGCTGCTGCGGGAGGGCTGGGACACGACGAAGGATCTCGTCAAGTCGACGGCGGGCGTCGCCCGGGTGAGCTGGCGGGAGGCCTTCGGGCTGTTCCGGAAGTCGGTGGTCCCTGCTATCTGGGAGCGGATCGTGGGCCTCTTCATACTCGGCCTGGCCTGCGCGATCCTCGTGGTGCTCTTCAAGATCTGGTACGAGCTGATGAGGATATCGAGATGAAGTTGCTAGATGGAGGTGACAGATGATCGCGAAGTTGCAGATCTCAGACCTGCACCTCGGGGACCCGAGGTCGACCCTGTCGTATCCCGACGTCGCCGCCGCGGTGGTCGCCGACGTCGCGCGGCTGTCGGACGGACACGTCGGTACTCTGATAGTCGCCGGCGACGCGCACGAGGAGAGCGTCCCGGGCGACATGACCAAGCTGGTGGACGGCGTGGCCTCGTCGGTCGCCGAGGCCTCTGCCTCCTTCTTCGGCGAGCTCTTCAAGCAGGTGCGGGTAGACCGCGTCGTGGTGGTGCCCGGCAACCACGACCTCTGCACCTGGGACTGGTACTGCAAGTCCCACAAGATCTCCACCGTCACGCCGTACGGGGGCGTCCGGGTCTCGTCGACGGTCTGGCCCTGGGGCCTCCTCTACCCGGGCGCGCCCGCGGAGCTCACGTTCGCCTACCCGCTCTACTGCGACGAGCCGGAGTCGGGCGACTACCCGATCCACGTGGTCACCCACGGCCACCTGCTCGACCCCCTCGTGCTCGGGTGGGACCCCGCCTACGAGTACGCCTTCCTCGACGCGCTCGGGTGCAGGCGACCCGACGTGCCACTCGACGGCGCGGGGGTACAGTCCGTCAAGGACCTCGCCTCGCGCACCCTCGACTTCGTGCTCGCGCTCTGGAAGCGGTACTCGCCGCGCAACTACGACTACTCGAACTACGTCATGAGGCGCCTGACCTTCCCGCAGTCTTGCCCCTGGCAGACCCTCTTATCGAGCTGTGACGTATACAGGCTCATGCCTGACGACGACGAGCCTCCTCCGTCACAGGGGTACCTCGCCCAGGTGCCCTGGCTGCTGCAGGTCGTCGTGATGGACCCGGAGCTGCCTACGCCGGTGGGGTCCCTGCGGCAGGGACCTCCCAGCCCGGCGTTCACCACCCCGTCGTGCCTCTCATTCGGCCACGACCACCTGGGGATATTCACCACGGTGAACGCGTGCGGCGTGCCGTTCGCGGCCGCCGACTCCGGGGGCTGGACCTCGGAGCACGACGGCCACCTGCCCCACTCCCACGCCCTGGTCTGGGACGGTCCCAACGACGTCGTGCCGCATCCCTACTTCTTCAAAGCCCGCTCGAAGGACGGAGGAGTGCTCGGGTGACAGCGGCGTTCGCCCAGAGGTGCAGCGCCTACGACGAGGCGGCGCGGACCTACAAGTCGGCCAAGACCAGCGAGGCCGTCCGCGACGCGATCGCGCGGATGAAGCAGGTCCAGCAGGAGATCGAGAAGCTCGTGGAGTCGAGCATGAAGTTCCTGCGGGGAGATGCGACCACCAGAGATGCCACCGCGCGGGCCGCGGTCGAGACCCTGACGTACTTCAACACGTGGATATTCACCCGGGGCGGCTGGTCCTGACCACTAGGGGAAGTTATGGGAACCAAGAACAACCCCGGCAAGTTCGACTGCTACGACGACGCCCATCCGGACGAGCCGATGTTCGTGCTGCTCGGACGAGATCCCGC
>DNAU01000157.1 GCA_003491925.1 Chloroflexota bacterium | reverse complement strand
CGATCATCGCCCTGCCTCCGGGTTCTCGTCGACGACGGGGGCAGTGATGAAAGGTGCGCCGACGATGGGTGCCGACCGCGCGAAGCCACGATCCCCACCGCCGATGTTCACGTCGCCCCGGTGCACCACTGAGCGGCTCCATCTGCTGGCCGGCCGATGCGGGAGGGCCGCGATCGGCGCGGCGATTGATGGTACGCCCTTCCCGTTCGGACCAAGGACGCAATCGCGCAACTCGAGCAGTTGCCGCCAAGGTCACCGGTTGGGCGCGGTAAGCCGTCCTGTGGGGCACTCCGGCCTGAAGCTCGGCAGCCCGTTGGTCACGTCCGCCTCGGCCCGCTCCACCATCTCACGAGAGCGTTGACGCCTACCGTGAGCAGGCTGGATGAGCGACCGCTGCGCAGCCCCAGCTCAGAGTCCGCCGAGCAGGCCTCGCAGCGCGGCCCTGTAGGTCTCGAGTGCCGCCCGGCCCCGCCCGGTGAGACCGATCGACGTGCGTGACGCCGTCCCGTTGCCCGTCTTCTCGCTGGTCAGGTAGCCGGCGTCCTCCAGCTTTCGCAGGTGCGTGATCAGGTTGCCGGGCGTCAGCTCGAGCATGTCCTGCAGGCGAGTGCACGAGAGCGCGTCGCCCTCGGGCAGCGTGGCCAGCGTCGCGACGATGCGCAGGCGCGCCTGCTCGTGGATGAGCGGGTCCAGCGCTGCGGCAGTCATGCGCGGCCAGCTGCGCGGTTCTGCCAAGCGGTGGCAGCCGCGTAGCCGACCACCCCGACAAACAGGCCGATCCCCGCGACCGGCCACGCATCGATCGGCCCCACGAACAACCCGACGACGACGCCGGTGACGACCGCGAGCGCGGCGCCGAACGCCGGCCAGTCGGACTTGCTGGCGGCAATGACCACGACGGTCGTGCCGATGATGATCAGCGGCGCCGCGGCCGGGATCATCCCATAGACGATGGCAGCGCTGGCGCCGTACTCCTTCAGCGCGCCCTGAATCACGGGGTGCCGACGATGGACGCGAGGACCGCAACCCCTCGACCGTGCGCTTTCTCGTGGAGGGTCCGCTGACGCCGGCGGTTGCGCGCTGGTGGACCGTCACGGCCACGCCGGTCGTGACGGCGACCGTCGCGTACACCAGCGCGATCACACCGAGGTTCGGTTCGGTGTACGGGTGCTGCCCGAGCACCGAGAGCCACAGGGCGCCGTACGCGCAGAGGATCACCGCTCCCATCAGCGCGGTCAGCAGCGACGGATTCAAAGCGAACTGACGCCGCGCCTCGCGGCTCGTCTGCTCCAGCAGCCGCGCTGCCGCGGCCGGGTCGGGCACACCGCCGTTATGGGCGGTCGCGGCCTGCTCCAGATCACGGGTTTCGTTCATGGTTGCGCTCCTTGGTTGGCTCTGCGCCACAAAGGGACCTCCCTTTGCCACGCAAAGCCAAGCCCTCTACCCACATCGCCCGGGAGGCTAAGGCCTCGCTGGGGCCTCGGGCAGCGGCGCGTCACCGTCGGCGCTCGCCAGTCATGACCGATCCCGAGCGGAGACACGGGGTGCTAGCGGCGTGAAGGGGCTATGCCACGCGGAGTTGCGGAGTTGGGTCCGCCATCGAGAGGTGGCCCGCTCTCTCGAGCCACGGCCGAGCGGAGACGCGGGGGTGCGTGCGGAGCGAAGGCTTTGCGCAGGCGGCAGCCGCAATGCCGCCGAGCAAAGGACACGGGGCGGCAATACTTCGTACCAGGGGCTCCTCCGCTCGGACCGGCGACCTGCGGTCGCCGCTCCTCACTCCGTCACCCCTGGTGCAGGCCGCCCCGACGGCCGGGCCGAGGCGGAGCACCACCGCCACGGCTCCGCCCGAGCGCGACATCGTCAGTAGCGGGTCACCTTGAGCGAGAGGTCCAGGGCGACCGCGCTGTGGGTCAACGCCCCCACCGAGATGTAGTCCACCCCCGCCAGCGCGTAGGCGCGGGCGTTGTTGGGCTGCACTCCCCCGCTGACCTCGACGACGGCGCGGCCGCGGATCAGCCCCATCGCCTCGCGCACCTGGCCCGGCGAGAAGTTGTCGAGCAGGATGCGCTGGGCCTTGTCGGTGAGCGCCTGCTGCAGCTCCTGGAAGCAGCCCACCTCGATGTTCACGTCGTCGTCCGGGTAAGCCTTGCGGATCGCGCGCAGCGCCGGGGTCACGCCGCCCACCAGGGCGAGGTGGGTGTCCTTGATCAGGATCGCGTCGTAGAGGCCGAAGCGATGGTTGACGGCACCCCCGATGCGGGTGGCGTACTTCTCCAGCGAGCGCAAGCTCGGCGTCGTCTTGCGGGTGTCGAGGATGACGGCCTTGGTCCCGTCCACCGCCTTGACATAGCGAGCGGTCATGGTGGCGATGCCGGAGAGGTGCTGCAGGAAGTTGAGGGCGACACGCTCTCCCTTGAGGATCGCGCGCGCCGGCCCGTAGAGGCGGATGACGATCTGGTCCTCCTGGACCTTGTCGCCGTCCTTCGCCTTGGCGTCGAACTGGACGCGCTCGTCGAGCAGCTCGAAGACGCGACGCGCCAGGGAGAGCCCGCAGATCACCCCGTCCTGCTTGCAGACGACCTTGCCGCGACAGGTCATGGCGGCGGGGATGAGCGCATCGGTGGTCACGTCGCCGGCCCCGAGGTCCTCCTCGAGGGCGGCGCGGATCAGCGCGTCGAGATGCTCCGGGGCGAGCGTCTCAGTGATGGGCTGCAGGGTCGCGGACAATGTCTGCTCCTCTCTGTGCCCGCATGACGTGGGAAACACGCCAGCGGTCGCTGCTCGTAGGGAAGTCACCACGATGGTGAGCGCCCCGGCTCTCCTCTCGGTACAGCGCGGCCTCGACGATCAACCGGGCCGCGGTCCGGGCCAGCCGGCTGCGTCGCTGCGCGAGCCGGGCCGTGCCCTCTTCCCCCCCCGCCCCCATCTGATCGATCGCCGCCAGGGCGGCGGCGAGATCGGGGCCGGTGCGGCTGATGCCGCAGGCCGACCACATCAGCTCGCGGAGCTCCTGCTCGGCGGCGACGTCGGCGAGGCGGGTGTCCACGCTGACGGCGGGCAGCTCGGTGACCCTCCCCGCGGGCCGGTCGCCGAGTCCGGCCAGCGCCGCCCCGGCGGCGCGGCGTCCGAAGACGAGGCCCTCGAGCAGCGAGTTGCTGG
>DNAU01000270.1 GCA_003491925.1 Chloroflexota bacterium | reverse complement strand
GCCGATCCCGACCTGAGGCTGTTGGCTGCCATTTCAGCAACGTTGATGAGCGACTACATCACACCAGAGAACGACCCATGGTCGGGCAGCCCATTTGCTTGGATCAAGACGCGACCCTCGCGCCAAGTGGGCTCCATCGGCGAGCAACTCGTCGCTGGATGGTGTGCGGCCAAGGGGCTTGACGTCACGCGAACTGGCGACACGGAAGCTGACCGTGTCATTGCAGGGAGGCGAGTCGAGATCAAGTTCTCTACGCTCTGGGAGAGCGGTGATTACGTCTTCCAGCAGATCCGCAATCAACGCTACGACATCGCGCTTCTTCTCGGCCTCTCGCCATTCGAGGCCAGTTGCTGGGTCGTGCCAAAGACGATTCTGCGTGAGCAGCCATTTCGCCCGGGCCTGAGTCACCAACATGGTGGCGCGGCTGGAAGTGACACCATCTGGCTCCGATTCAGAGCAGCGTCACCACCGAGCTGGCTTGCGGTTTTCGGCGGGCCACTGCGTGACGCATTCCGCCTCCTGTCTCCGCTTGAGTGAGCCATCGGCCCCTTTGTCTCATTCAGCGCGAGTTGTGAAGGTGCATCAAGCGGTCACCCGCCCGGTCATCAAACTGTCAGTGGGATAGGTCACCAACTGAGACCGAGCCGAACGCTCCGATCGGTCTCGACGGACCCTCCCCTGGCGACATCGAACAAGGGGAGCCGGCCTTCGAACTCCCCTGTCTCGCGGAAAGTTGCTGATCGTTCTTCTTCGACGCCGAGTAGGATGCAGCGCGTGGCGCCAGGAGATGCCGCCCCTGACTCGGTGATCCGCGGGCGGCTCACGGCCGAGCTTGACAACCCGCGCTCGCCCGTGCGGCGCTTCCTGGACGAACGGTTTACTGCCGGCTTGCGCGGCGCACAGAGGCTCTACCGCGAGAGCGCGCCAGCGGCTCTCCTCGTGCCTTCCGAGGGCGCCAACCCTGGCACCGTGGGGACAGCCGCCGATTGGCTGCTCCGGTTCCTGGTCTCCCCGAGCCCTGACATACACCTCGTCGCCCGGGGCGTGGCCGCGTTCGCCCGCGCCCAATTCGACTACTCAGTCGCGGTCAGCGAGATTGCCGAGACACTCGGCGTGGTCATCCCATCCCGCCTCGCCGACCCCGGGTCCGGCTTCGAGGGGCCGACGCAAGGCAACCAGGCTGACCCAGAGTACCTGGCCCGCGCCTGCTGGGCGTTCGCTCTGATCACCGAGGCGTATCGTGCGGGGCCAAAGGTGGTGGGGTACGGCGGCCCTCCGCTTACCGCTCGCTGGGTACTAAGCATCGCCCCCCAAGAAGCCCTCGCCGAGCTGGCTCGGTTCCGACGCGTTTTCGAGACAACGCTCATCCCCGCGTTGGCGAGCTGGCGGGGACGATGGGAGCTTGGGCCAACTTTCGGCGGTTCCTCCTTGATCCCGGCCGACGCCGACCTCATTGCCGCCGGTCTCCTGCTCGACCTCAAGACCGGCAGGTCCCGCCCAGCATTGAACATCGTGGACGCCCTCCAACTCATCGGCTACACACTGCTCGACTTCGAGGACGAGTTCGCGATCCGCGCCGTGGGCATCTTCAGCGCTCGCTACGGATATCTGCGGACCTGGCCGCTCGACGAGTACCTCGCTCGCCTCGCTGACCATCCGATCGACTTGCCCGCCACCCGGGCGGCCTTCCGGGAGATGCTCCTTGCTGCCCAGCCCCACCGGGGCTCAGGTATAGCGCGGCATGCAGGGTCAGCTGCCGACGTCCCGCTGTCAGACGCTGGTTCGCGTTGCGACCCAGGCGAGGAGACAGACCACCGCGAGGATCGCTAGGGTTCCGACGAGCACTCTGCGCCAGGGTGAGCGCCTGGGACTCGGAAAATCCCCAACGCCACCGGGAAGTACGCTCTGGGTGTTGGACCTAGAATCCGATCGTGGTTGACACCGTCCCTCTGCCGCTGCGGAAGCTTGTTGATCGCTGGACCAAGGACGGACGCCCAGCTCAGGCGCCGACGATGTGGCCGCGCGACCGGTGGTCTGGACGATTCGAGCGGCATCGCGAGCACTTGGAGGCTCTCCCGGACGCGCTCGACCGGGCTGTAGACCCTCAGGAGGATGTCAGTAAGAGAACCTCACCCAAAACGTCAGTAGCCGCGATGCGCCAGCGTCCATCTCATGAGATCAAACGTCACTGACACTTCACTGAGCGTTTCCACTGACATGGTCGTGCGGTTTCCACTGACATTTCAGTGAGCGTTTACAACCTCGGCGCCCACCTCCTGGGCGGCGTTGCTCGCCATCGATGTCGACCCTCCCGGACAAGCCGCGAATACGGAGCGGAGGTCCGTGAACTGTAAACGCGCATGGAGATGTCAGTACGAAAACCCGAGTCAAACGTAAGTAGTCGCCATACTGGCGTTCAGGATCAGCCGCTACTGACATTTCCATGCGGTCTTCCGCTGACATCCCCGTGCGGTCTCGACTGACACTTTGGTGAGCCTTTACACCCGGGCTGCTTGACAAACCATAGAAGCATCATTTCAGTGAGCATTTGAACGCAGACGAAGCTAAGCTGCCGGGTGACCTAGCTGAGCAAACCGGTTGGGGAGCTGGCCAGTCCGTCAGCTTTGAGGCTGAGCTCCCGGACCACGAACGGGGAGCGGCGCGAAGCGGGCCTGGAAGAAGCGCAGCTCATCGGGCTCGTAGGTGAAGGTGAGGCCTCCGATCTGCTCGCGGTCCTTATACACGGCCTGCACCGAATCGGCGACCACGTCCATGTGGGCCTGGGTGTAGACGCGGCGTGGGATGGTGAGGCGGACCAGCTCCAGCTTGGGGTGGCGGTTCTCCCCAGTGGCGGGATCGCGCCCCGCGGAAACCACTCCTCGCTCCATGCTCCGCACCCCGGACTCCACGTAGAGCGCGGCCGCCAGGGCCTGCGCCGGCAGCTCGTCCTGGGGCACGTGGGGCAGGATGGCCCGGGCGTCAAGGAAGACCCCGTGGCCGCCGATAGGGAGGACGATGGGGATGCCGGCGTCGATGAGACGGTTGCCCAGGTACTCGACCTGGCCGACCCGGGCCCGCACGTGATCGTCGGTGCCCACCATCTCGCGGATGCCCCGGGCCAGCGCCTCCATGTCGCGGCCGGACATCCCGCCATAGGTGTGCAGCCCCTCGAAGGAGACCAGCAGGGCCCGCGCCCTCTGGGCCAAGTCTGGGTCGCGCAGGGCCAGGAAGCCGCCGATGTTGACCAGGTTGTCCTTCTTCGACGACACCGTCGCGCCGTCGCTCAGGTCGCAGATCTCGCGGAGGATGTCGGCCACGCTGCGGCCGTCGAAGCCCGGCTCGCGCTGCTTGATGAACCAAGCGTTTTCCAGGGCGCGGGTGGCGTCGAGCATGAGCAGGATGCCGTGCTCGCGGCACAGCGCGTAGGTCTCGCGCAAATTGGCCATGGAGAGAGGCTGACCGCCAGCCATGTTGACGTTGGTCTCTACCGAGACGTAGGGGATCCTGTCGGCGCCGACCTCGGCGATCACCCTTCTCAGCTTTTCGAGGTCGACGTTGCCCTTGAAGGGATGCGTGCTGGACGGGTTGTGGGCCTCGTCGATGATCACGTCGACGAAGCTGCCGCCCGCGTACTCCTGGTGAAAGCGCGTCGTAGTGAAGTACATGTTGCCGGGGATGACGTCGCCTTTCTTGATGAGGATCTGGCTGAGGATGTGCTCGGCGCCGCGCCCCTGGTGCGTGGGTACCAGCTCGGGGTACCCGTAGACGTCGGCGACGGCGTCGACGAGGTGGTAGAAGCTGCGGCTTCCGGCGTAGGCCTCGTCACCCACCATCAGTCCCGCCCACTGGTCGTCGGACATCGCCGACGTGCCCGAGTCGGTGAGCAGGTCGATGTAGAC
>DNAU01000219.1 GCA_003491925.1 Chloroflexota bacterium | reverse complement strand
CGAAGGCCCTTCGAGAGGCGGCCACAAAGGTCTCCGGCTCGCGCGGCCAGGCCCACCGTCTCCAGGGCTGCGCCGATCCGGTCTCCGGGGTCGCGCAGGCCGTAGAGACCGGCAAACAGCTCCAGGTTCTCGTGGACGGTGAGTCGGAGGTACAGGCCGGGGTTCTCCGGCATAACGGAGATGAGCCTCCGGATCTCGCCACCGTTCGCCGCCGAGAGGGGTATTCCCGCAACCACCGCAGACCCGGAGGTCGGAGCGATGAGGGTCCCCAGCGTCCTCACCGCGGTCGTCTTCCCGGCCCCGTTGGGCCCCAGGAACCCGAACACCTCGCCGTGGGCGACCTCGAAGGAGACGTCCTCGAACGCGCTGCGGTCGCCGAAACGCTTCGTCAGGTGGCTCACCACCAGAGTTGGGGCTGCCCCGTCCGTCAGCTGCTCTTTCGCCATGGGAGATGCGCCCTCGCCTGCCATATCTAGATGATAGGTGGAGCGGTAGCCGAGGCTCGACCTCGCTACATCGACTTTGGAAGGCTCCCGCACCAGGGCTGGTGGCCGCGTCTGATCTTGATAGCAGCGGTTGCCTTGAAAGGCAGTAGCTGCATCGTTCAAAGGACCGGCGGCTTCAACTGAATTCGCGCTCAGCGCTTGCTTGTCCGATCGGCGGCTTGAGCAGCGCTCGCCTCACACACGACAGATTGCTACGATTGTTGACTGACACAGACGGCATGGCCGCGGCCCGCGTGACCGAAGCGTTGGGGCCCCGAGCGGTTACTCCAAGGCCTCACCAGACCCCTGCGCGACGCACACGACGACGAGCGCCAGCCACAGAAGCTCCATGCCGAGGAATATCTTCTCGTAGAGGCCGCCCAGCGATTGGGGGTGGAAGCCGGCCCTTCCGAGGAGCAGGAGCGGCACGAGCGCTCCCGAGGAGAGGACGGCCATCGGGATCGCAACCCGCCGCCACCGGGGCTGGATTCGAAGCGCCATCCAGCCGAGAATCGTTCCCACTAGCACGGCCAGGAACGCGATGAACGCGATGGCGAGGTGGATCCTGCCCGACGCGTGCAGGGGGGTGCCGGCCGGATCGTCGGGGAAGAATGCGAGCAGCCCGGAGCCCAGCGCCCAGACGGCCACCAGGCCGAGCGCAGCCTGAAGCCCGCGACTCTTGGCGGCGGTGACGGATACAGCTCCGACCGCAGCGAGGCTGAGGGCGCAACGGAGCAGGAAGTTCAGATCCATCAGCCACGCCCAGGGCCCGCTGCTGCCGTAGTCGCTCTCGGCGTTGTGCAGGATCGAGAGCTGCGGGCGGAGGAACACGAGCGCGGTGTCGATGATCGCGTACAGCACGACGCCGGCGAGCGCCAGCCGGGCGGCCATCACCGCCCTGGTCGTGTCTCTGCGTGGGCTGGACAGATCAGCAACCAAGTTGCATAATACGGCACCGCACATGGCGGAGCAGTCAAGGACCGCCTATCACGTCGGCGACCTGCTCGTGCTCGCTCGCGAGCACTGGGTGCGCCAGATGGCCGAGCACGTCAATCGCGCTGGCTTCGACGACTACCGGCGCACCGACGCCGCGGTCGTGCGCCTGCTCAGCCGCCGCCCCAGGTCGATCGGGCAAATCGGTGCGGCGCTCGGAGTCACCCGCCAGGCGGCCCGCAAGTTCGTGACCAGGCTCGAGCAGCGCGGCTTCGTCGTGACCGCCAGGGACGCGAGCGACGCCCGGCAGGTCAACGTCGAGCTGACCCAGCGCGGCGACCAGTACGCACGCGCGATCAGGAGGGCGATCGGCACGCTCGACCGTCGGTTGGACCAGCGGGTCGAGCGCGCACAGCTCCTGGCCGCCGACGCAGTTCTGCGCGCCAGCCTGCCAGATCAGGACGCCCGCGAGCAGGCGATGCGTCTCGTCCCGCCGCCCTGACATCGGAGGCGCCCCGCGCACGGACGGGCTGCCTGCGCCTCCCGGCACGCAGCCCGGGCGCTCGCCGCGGGCGCGCGCACGTCTGATTCGGCGAGCCTCTTCCCACCCCGAGGCGAAGCCGACAGCAGGATGGCCCATCAGGAGCTCACGGGTATCTGGTGCCGTTCTGTACTCGGCCGGGACGCTCCGTGACGCCCCGTGCCGGGCGCTTGTTGGTCAGTATGTTGGTCAGAACGCTCGCTTCCGGACCCCGCCAACGGCCGCCTGCTCGCCCTATGCCGAGCGCTTATGAGCCGCTGGCCTCGACTCGGGCTACTGGCTGCGGCTTACGGCTTGTTGAAGCGCCCGCAGTAGATCCATGACCTCCTCGCGCTGGGTGGGCGAGAGATCCCCGGTTGGCGCCTCGCGTATTTCGTCGTCCAGTCGCTCCAGAACCCCAGGCGCGCAGAAGGGCGGCCGGGGTCATGTTGTTCTCGGCCGCTAGCCTCCGCACCGCCTCGAGCTGGGCGACTGGGATCCGGAGGGACTAGACTTCGGACGGGTCCTTGGGGGCGCGGCGGCTGCGGACGTAAGGGCCGGCACGCTCTGCTTCCAGCCGCTCGGCGCGCTCAGCCTCGCGCGCGAGCATCTCAGCGACAGATTCGCCTGCCATCACTCAGCCTCCTTGCGAAGGTAGTCCGCGACGTCCTGACGGTTCGCTTCGCACGCACTGGATCCCCACCAGTCGCCGGAGGGAGAGCGGTCCTTAGGCAACCTGGTCGAGCGGTGGTTCAAAGAACTCACCGACAAGCGGCTCCGCCGCGGTGTCTTCACCAGCGTTCCGGATCTGATCGCAGCGACCGAGAAGTGGGTCGAATATTGGAATGACGATCCCAAGCCTTTCGTGTGGCACAGACCCGCCGCCGAGATCATCGAGAAGGTCCAGCGCGGGCGCGCCGCCCTCCACCAGATCAAATCGACGACGGCCCACTAGGCTCGACCGACTTGATCCTGAACGGCTCGATGATGGTGCGGAAGCTTGGCTCGGACATGGCGTCGATCCTTGTTTAAGAGGTCTGCAGATGGGGAGCAGGGGCGAACCGCGCCTGGAAGAAGCGCAGCTCCGCGGGCTCGTAGGTGAAGACGAGGCCGCCAATCTGCTCGCGCTTCTCGTATACCGCCTCCACCGATTCGGCGACGACGTCCATATGGGCCTGGGTGTAAACCCGGCGCGGGATGGTGAGGCGGACCAACTCGAGTTTCGGGTGGCGGTTCTCCCCGGTGGCAGGGTCGCGGCCAGCCGAGACCACACCGCGTTCCATGCTGCGCACCCCGGACTCGACGTAGAGCGCCGCCGCCAGCGATTGAGCCGGGAGCTGATCCTGCGGAATGTGCGGGAGGATACCGCGGGCGTCGAGGAAGACGCCGTGCCCACCGATCGGGAGGACTACCGGCACGCCGGCCTCGATGAGCTTGTTCCCGAGGTACTCCACCTGGCCGACGCGAGCTCGGACGTGATCGTCCGACGCCACCATCTCGCGGATTCCGAAGGCCAGCGCCTCCATGTCGCGGCCGGACATCCCCCCGTAGGTGTGCAGTCCCTCGAAGGCGACCAGCAGCGCGCGGGCGCTCTGGGCTAGCTCGGGGTCACGCAGGGCGAGGAAGCCCCCGATGTTCACCAGGTTGTCCTTCTTCGAGGAGACCGTCGCGCCGTCGCTCAGGTCGCAGATCTCGCGCAGAATCTCGGCCACGCTCCGGTCCGTGTACCCGGGCTCTCGCTGTTTGATGAACCAGGCGTTCTCCAAGGC
>DNAU01000211.1:376-5709 GCA_003491925.1 Chloroflexota bacterium | reverse complement strand
GCGTGGCCGTGGAGGAAGAGGAGCACGTCCTGCCACTCTCCGGCGAGGTGGGAGCCTCCTCCGATCCCGGCGAGCACGGCGATCGCGATCCCGGTCCAGAAGGTGATCCTGCCCGCCCGGGCGTCGATCCCGGAGACGGCGCGCGACCAGAAGGGCACGCTCACCCCGACCAGCGCGCCGGTTAGCACCAGCCCGATCAGGAAGAGGACCACCTGGGCGATCAGGGGTGTCCAGAAGACATTGGAGTGGCCGAGGCTCGAGAGGTAGAGGAAGTTGACCCGGAGGCTCATCAGCGCCAGGGCGATGATCACCAGCACAACGATCACCGCGAGGACGATCAGCAGGATCTTGCGGATGCGGGTGAACCGGGGGGACCTGACCACGCGGGGCCGGCGCCGCCTGAAGAGGACCTCAGGGTCGAAGTTGAAGGTGCTCACGGTCCGGCCGATGGTACTCGCCTTGGCCCCGACGGTCGCGCCGCCCTTCGATCGGAAGCCTCCGGCGCCGGCCCTCGGGCGGGCGCGGCCGGCCGCCCGCTCTCTGGCGCAGCGCTAGCGTCGCTGGAGAAGCAGGCGGACGTCGAACGGGTCGCGGCGCCGCCGGATCCGCCGCGACACCTCGGGGCGGACCTGGACCATGTACGGCTCCTGCTCGCGCAGGACCTCCTCGATGGCTTCGGCCACCAGCATCCCCGAGTGGACCGTCGGGACCCGACCGGCGAGGGCGTCCGCCATCTTCTCGGTGACCACCGTGATCTCCATCTCGTGAGCCTGCTCCAGCAGGGTCAGGCAGTCATCGAGGCGGCGGAGCCGCTGCCGGCGATCCTCGCCACCGTGCAGCTCGATCATGGCGTCAAAAATAGCGCAATTCGACCAAAGTCGGGAGTCCCGCCGGCGCCGGAGGGGGCCGTGAGCGGCACTCCGCCCCCTGGAGGGGCCCTCGAAGCGCGGGCCTGCCGCCTCCGGCCGGGGTGCCGGAGTCAGCGGGTGGCCGCCCCTGCCCGCCGAGACCGCGCTCGGGCGCCACTCGCCGAGGCGACGGGCCCCTCCCGGACGGCGGCGCTGCCCCCGTGGGCGCGGCTGCCGTTGCCGGCCGCGCCTCCAATGATCCGCCGGAGATAGGAGCCGGTGGCGCTCCGGGGCTCGCCGGCGATCATCTCCGGGGTTCCCGCCGCCACCACCTCGCCCCCGGCGTCGCCGCCGTCGGGACCCAGGTCGACGACCCAGTCGGCGGTCTTGACCACGTCGAGGTTGTGCTCGATCACGATGACCGTGTTGCCGGCGTCCACCAGCCGGTGGAGGACGGCGAGGAGCTTCTCCACGTCGGCGAAGTGGAGACCGGTGGTGGGCTCGTCGAGGATGTAGAGGGTCCGCCCGGTGTCGCGCCGGGAGAGCTCGGTGGAGAGCTTGACCCGCTGGGCCTCGCCGCCGGAGAGCTGGGTGGCCGGCTGGCCGAGCCGGATGTAGCCGAGCCCGACGTCCTGGAGGGTGCGCAGGCGCCGGACGATCCGGGGCTGGTTGGCGAAGAGCGCGGCGGCCTCGTCGACGGTCATCTCCAGGACGTCGGCGATCGAGCTGCCCCGGAACTTGACCTCGAGCGCCTCCTTCGTGTACCGGCGACCCTTGCAGACGTCGCAGGCGACGTAGATGTCCGGCAAGAAGTGCATCTCGATCTTGATCATCCCGTCGCCGGCGCAGGCCTCGCAGCGGCCCCCGGAGACGTTGAACGAGAAGCGCCCCGGCTTGTAGCCGCGGATCCTCGCCTCGGGCAGCTTGGCGAAGAGGTCCCGGATGTCCGTGAAGACGCCCACGTAGGTTGCCGGGTTGCTGCGTGGGGTTCGCCCGATCGGTGACTGGTCGACGTCGATGACCTTGTCGATGTGCTGGATCCCCTCGACCTTCTCGTGCTTCCCTGGCCGGTCCTTGGCCCGGTACAGCGCCTGGGCCAGCCGGCGGTAGAGGATGTCGTTGACGAGCGTCGACTTGCCGCTGCCGCTCACGCCGGTGACGCAGATGAAGAGCCCGAGCGGGAACTGCACGGTCACCGACTTGAGGTTGTTCTCGGTCGCGCCACGCACGGTGAGCATGGTGCCGCCGGCCGGCCGGCGCACCGCGGGGATGGGAATCCTGAGCTCGCCGCGCAGGTACTGGCCGGTGAGGCTCCGGGGGGAGGCGAGCACGTCCTCGAGGGTCCCGGCGACAATCACCTCCCCTCCCCTCTCGCCCGCCCCCGGGCCGATGTCGACGATGAAGTCGGCGCTCCGGATCGTCTCCTCGTCGTGCTCGACCACGATCAGGGTGTTGCCGAGGTCGCGGAGGGTGGTGAGGGTGGCGAGCAGCTTGTGATTGTCCCGCTGATGGAGACCGATGGACGGCTCGTCGAGGATGTAGAGGACGCCCATCAGCTTGCTGCCGATCTGGGTGGCCAGCCTGATGCGCTGGCTCTCGCCACCGGAGAGGCTGGCCGAGGCGCGGTCGAGGCTGAGGTAGTCGAGGCCGACGTCGCGGAGGAATCCGAGCCGTTCGCGGATCTCCTTGAACGCCCGGCCGGCGATCTCCATCTCACGGGCGCTGAGGTGGAGCGTCTCGGTGCGGCGCAGCGCCTCCGCCACGGTGAGGCCGGTGAAATCCATGATGCTCATCCCGTCGACGGTGACGGCGAGGAACTCCGGCTTGAGCCGCTTGCCGGCGCAGGCGGGGCACGGCTTCTGCATCATCAGCCGCTCGATCTCCTGCTTGACCCACTCCGACTCGGTCTCGCGGTAGCGGCGCTCGAGATTGGGGATCACCCCCTCATAGGCGGCCTCGTAGGAGTGGGTGCGCCCGGTGTGAGAGACATAGCGCATCCGGACGGTCTCGTCCTTGGGCAGCCCGTAGAGGATGACCCGCTGCTCGCGGACGGGGAGCTCGCCGAAGGGGACGTCGGTGGGAATCCGGTAGCGTCGGCAGACGGTCTGGAGGACGTCGAGGACCCACATCTGGGACGGCCCCTTGGTCCAGCCGGAGAGCGCCCCGTCGTCGATCGAGAGCGAGGGGTCGCGCACCACCGCGTCGCGATCGACCTCCATCCGCAGCCCGAGGCCGGTGCAGGTCGGGCAGGCGCCGTGAGGGTTGTTGAAGGAGAAGTTCCGGGGGGCGGGCTCCTCCATGGAGATGCCGCAGTAGACGCAGGCGTAGTCCTGGGAGAAGAGCATCTCGCCGGCGGCCAGCCGGCGCGGGGAGGTGCCCTCGGCGTCGCCGGTCCCCATCGAGGGGTCTCCCTCCTGGGCCGCCTCCGCGCCATCGGCGTCCGCCGGCCCCCCCGCACCGTCCGGTTGCCCGCCGGGAAGCCGGGCTCCCGCGGGGAGGGCGGCGGATACCCCCTCCTTTCCCCCACCGGCCGGCTCATCCGCCGGGATCAGCAGGATCAGACCGTCGCTGAGCTTCGCCGCCTGCTCCAGGGAGTCGGTGAGCCGGCTGCGCAGCTCGGGACCGATGACCACGCGGTCGACCACGATCTCGATGTCGTGCTTGAACTTCTTGTCGAGCGCGATGGTCTCGCCGAGATCCCGGACCACGCCGTCGACCCGGGCCCGGGCGTAGCCCTTGCGCCGCGCCTCGGTGAGGACGTCGCGGTGCTCGCCCTTGCGCCCCTGGACCATCGGCGCCGCCACCATCAGGCGGGTCGCATCGGGGAGCGCCAGGACCTGGTCGGCGATCTGCTCGATGGTCTGCTTGCTGATCTCCCGGCCGCACCGGGGACAGTGCGGATGCCCGATCCTGGCATACACCAGGCGGAGGTAGTCGTAGATCTCGGTGACCGTGCCCACCGTCGAGCGAGGGTTCTTGCTGGTGCCCTTCTGGTCGATGGAGATAGCCGGAGAGAGACCGTCGATGTGGTCGACGTCCGGCTTCTCCATCTGGCCCAGGAACTGGCGCGCATAGGCGGAGAGCGATTCGACGTAGCGCCTCTGTCCCTCGGCATAGATGGTGTCGAAGGCGAGCGAGGACTTGCCGCTTCCCGAGAGCCCGGTCAAGACGATCAGGCTGTCACGGGGCAGGCTGAGATCGATGTTCTTGAGGTTGTGCTCCCGGGCGCCCCGGATGTCGATGGTGTCGTGCGGCACTGGATTCCTAGGGTACCCAGAACTCTGCATCGAGCCGCCGGCCGGCCGACCGCCCGGCGCCGCCCGGCTGGATGCGAACGTCTGTACGTTACGCGAACCGGCCCGCGCCGTCCACCCCGGCAGGGCGGGAGGGGGCTCAGAAGGCCCAAGATTGCTCCGTTCACTGCGTTCGCCGCAGAGGTGATCAGGCCCGCCAGAGGCCATGATGCCCGTGGACGGGGGGCCATCCGGCTTCAGCAGTTTCGTTGCAACCAGCCGGGTGAGACGGAGCGGGTTTGGGTGTATACCTGCTCCAGCACCCGGGGGGCTGCAGAGGAGTCAAGACGGAAGACGGAAGCGCCGCCGGATCGACGGGGCGCGTCTCTCAGCCGCCCAGGGGCGGAGCACAGGCTGTCGACCGCGTGCCGAGCGAGACAGCGGGCGCCGCCGGCCGGGTGCCGGCCACCGTGGACCGGCCGTATCGGGTGGTGGAGTGGCGCGACCGGCTGGCGACCGCCGCAACCGCCGTCAAGCTGGTCCGCCCCGGGGACCGGGTCTGGGTGCAGCAGGGCCCCGGGACCCCGGCGACGCTGCTGGACGCGCTGGCGGAGCGGGGGGGGGACCTGTGGGACGTCGAGATCTGCCACATGATGACCCTCGGTCCACTCGAGTATCTCCGCCCGGACCTCGCCGGTCACCTGCGCCACAACGGCCTGTTCCTCGGGGAGAACGTGCGTGCGGCGGTGGCCGAGGGGCGGGCCGACTACACCCCGGTGTCGCTCAGCGAGATCGAACGCCTCTTCAGCGACGAGCTGCGCATCGACGTCGCGCTGGTCCAGGCCTCGCCCCCGGATGAGGACGGGTTCCTGAACCTCGGCACCGGCCCCGACTGCACCCTCACCGCCGCCTCCGACGCATCGCGGGTGCTGGTCGAGATGAACGATCAGATGCCACGTGCGCTGGGTGACACCCGGCTCCACGTCAGTCTCGCTACGGCGATCGTCCCGGTGTCGCGACCGCTGCGGGAGCTGGTGCCGGAACCCCCCGACCCGGTCCAGATCAGGGTGGCAGAGCGCGTCGCCGAGATGGTCCCCGACGGCGCCACTCTCCAGATCGGGATCGGAGCCCTCCCCAGCGCCGTGCTCGCCCGGCTGGGCGACCACCATGACCTGGGCATCCACAGTGAGCTCTGCCCGGACGGCGTCGTGCCGCTCATCGAAGCGGGGGTGATCAACGGGGCGCGCAAGAC
>DNAU01000211.1:0-278 GCA_003491925.1 Chloroflexota bacterium | reverse complement strand
GTGAGCGGGTTCGTGCTCGGCTCCCGCATCATCCTCGAGTACATCGACAACAACCCGATGTTCGAGTTCCACCGCACCAGCTACGTCAACGACCCCTTCGTCATCGCCCAGAACGACCTGATGATCGCCATCAACTCGGCGATCGAGGTCGATCTGAGCGGGCAGGTCTGCGCGGACTCCATCGGCGCGCGGCCCTACAGCGGGGTGGGCGGGCAGCTCGACTTCGTCCGGGGCGCGTCCCGGGCCAGGGGAGGCCGGGCGATCATCGCGCTGCCGTC
>DNAU01000196.1 GCA_003491925.1 Chloroflexota bacterium | reverse complement strand
CAGATGCTGCCGGGCCTGGTCGGGCCCGAGGTGGAGGCGGCCGTGAACCGCCTCGCCAACGGCGACGTCGCCATGCTCGAGAACATCCGCTTCGACCCCGGCGAGGAGGCCAACGACGAGGCGTTCGTCGAGAAGCTCGCCGCCCTCGCCGACCTCTACGTCAACGACGCCTTCGGCACCGCCCATCGCGCCCACGCCTCCACCGAGGGGATCGCCCACCACCTCTCCGCGGTGGCCGGCTACCTGATGGCCAAGGAGCTGGACGCCCTGGGCGGCGTGCTCGAGAACCCGCGCCGGCCGCTGGTGGCGATCATCGGCGGCGCCAAGATCTCCACCAAGATCGGCGTCCTCGAGAACCTCCTGCGCCGGGTCGACACCCTCTGGATCGGCGGCGCCATGGCCTGCACCTTCTATCGGGCGCTCGGCAAGGAGGTGGGCAAGTCCCTGGTCGAGGAGGAGTGGGTCGAGACCGCCTCCAAGCTCCTCGAGGGGGCGGGCAAGGGGCGCGGCGAGATCAAGCTCCCCATCGACGTCGTGGTCGCTCCCGAGGCGGTCGCCGGGTCGCCGACGACCGACGTGGTCTGGACCGAGATCCCCGCCGACCAGATGGTGGTCGACGTCGGCAGCGAGACCTGCTCCCGCATCGCCGAGGACTGCAAGACCGCCGGGACGGTGGTCTGGAACGGGCCCCTCGGGATCTATGAGATCGAGGACTTTGCCCGCGGCACCCGTCGGGTGGCCGAGGCCCTCGGCGCCTCCGGCGCGACCAGCGTGGTGGGCGGCGGCGACCTCGCCGCGGCGCTCGACCAGGCGGGGGTGGTGGACAGCATCAGTCACGTCTCCACCGGCGGAGGTGCCACCCTCGAGTTCCTCGAGGGGAAGGAGCTACCCGGGGTCGCGGCCCTGGAGGAGAAGGTGGCGCTGTGAGCCCGCGCCCTCCGACTCCGCTGGTGGCCGGCAACTGGAAGATGAACACCACCGTCGGCGAGGGGCTGGAGCTGGCCCGCGCGCTGCGCGACGCCCTGGACGGCAGCGGGGTGGAGGTGGAGCTGCTGCCACCCTTCCCCCACCTCGTCGGTGTCCGGGGGGTGCTCCAGGGGAGCTCGCTCCTCCTGGGCGCCCAGGACTGCTACGCCGAGGACAAGGGGGCCTTCACCGGTGAGGTCTCCCCGGCGATGCTGGTGGGCATCTGCGACGACGTGCTGCTGGGCCACTCCGAGCGCCGCCACATCCTCGGTGAGAGCGACGAGCTGATCGCCCGCAAGCTGATCGCCGCCCGCCGTCACCACCTCAGGGTCATCCTCGCGGTGGGGGAGACCGAGGCCGAGCGTCTCGAGGACACCACCATGGCGGTCGTCGACCGCCAGCTGAGGAGCGCCCTCGAGAGTGTGGAGGTGGGCGACGGGGAGCTGGTCGTCGCCTACGAGCCGGTCTGGGCGATCGGCACCGGGCGGACCGCCACTCCGGCCCAGGCCGAGGAGGTCTGCGTCCACATCGCGAGCCGCCTGGACGAGCTGCTCGGCGAGGTGGCCAACACCGTCCCGATCCTTTACGGCGGGAGCGTGACCGCCGCCAACGCCGCCGAGCTGTTCGCCGAGCCGCACATCCACGGCGCCCTGGTCGGGGGCGCCAGCCTCAAGGTCGACGCCTTCACCGCCATCGTGCGCGCCGCCGAGGCGGCTCGCTCCGGCGACGCGGGGTCGCGATGACGGCGCCCCCGCGCCCCTTCGTCCTCGTTATCGTCGACGGCTGGGGCTATAGCCCGGACAGCTTCGGCAACGCCATCGCGGCGGCGCGGACCCCGCATTGGGACGGGTTCCTGCAGAGCTCGCGCCATACTCTGGTCGCCGCCAGCGGGGAGGCCGTGGGGCTGCCCGATGGCCAGCAGGGCAACTCCGAGGTGGGCCACCTCACCATCGGCACCGGTCGGGTCGTCTACCAGCCCCTGACCAAGATCAGCCGGGCGGTGCGCGACGGGAGCATCTTCGACAACCCCGCGCTCAACCAGGCGGTCGGCGCCGCCCTGGAGCGGGGCACCAGCCTGCACCTCATGGGCCTGGTGTCGCCGGGTGGGGTCCACAGCCACCAGGACCACGCGGTCGCGATCTGCGAGCTGGCCAGGCGGCGGGGGCTCGACCGGGTCTTCGTCCACGCCTTCACCGACGGTCGTGACGAGCTGCCCAACAGCGGCGCCGCCTTCATGGAGGAGTTCGTCGCGGCGCTCGCCCGGGTCGGGGCGGGCCGGGTGGTCTCGGTGGGGGGCCGCTTTTACGGGATGGACCGCGACAAGCGGTGGGAGCGGGTGGCCCGCGCCTACGAGATCATCGCCGGCTCGGGCAACGCGCACGCCGACGACCCGGTGGCCTACATCCGCGGCCAGTACGAGGCCGGAGTCACCGACGAGTTCCTCCCCCCGGTGAGCATCTGCCCCGACGGCGAGCCCCCGGTGCGGATCGGCGACGGCGACTCGGTGGTCTTCTTCAACTTCCGGCCGGACCGGGCGCGCGAGATGACCCACGCCCTTCTCGACGCGGACCTCCCGCAGTTCGAGCGCAGCCGGGTGCCCCAGGGCCTCACCTACGTCACCATGACCGAGTACGAGGGTGGCCTGCCGGTCCTGATCGCCTATCCGCCCGACGCCATCCGCAACTGCCTCGCCGAGGTGGTGAGCCGGAGCGGGGGACACCAGTTCCACGTCGCCGAGACCGAGAAGTACGCGCACGTCACCTACTTCATCAACGGCGGCGAGGAGCAACCGTTCGAGGGCGAGGACCGGAAGCTGATCCCCTCGCGCAAGGACGTCCCCACCTACGAGCTGGTGCCGGAGATGAGCGCGCTGCCGATCACCGACGCGGTGGTCGAGCGGATCGAGAAGGGGACCGAGGCGCTGATCGTCGTCAACTACGCCAACCCCGACATGGTCGGGCACACCGGAGATCTGGCGGCGACCGTCCAGGCCTGCGAGGTGGTCGACGGCTGCCTCGGCCGGGTGGTCGACGCGGCCCGGGCGGCGGGCGGCGCGGTGCTGATCACCGCCGACCACGGCAACGCCGAGCACAAGATCGACCCCGACACCAACGAGCCGCTCACCGCCCACACCAGCAATCCGGTGCCGGTGGTGCTGATCGGCTGCCAGGTGGCGGCGCTGCGCGACGGCGGCGGGCTCTGCGACGTCGCTCCCACGGTCCTCGAGGTCATGGGCCTGCCCCAGCCCGAGGAGATGACCGGGCGCAGCCTGATCGGCGACTGAGCGGCGCCTGGCCACCGGCTGCCCCAGAGCCCCTTCGACTCCTGGGCTGAGCGGTGAGCCTCAGCCCTGGGTGCGGGCCAGGGCGAGGT
Source organism: Chloroflexota bacterium (assembly GCA_003491925.1). Classification (GTDB taxonomy): domain Bacteria; phylum Chloroflexota; class Dormibacteria; order Aeolococcales; family Aeolococcaceae; genus Changshengia. The sequence goes on along the minus strand of DNAU01000196.1, from coordinate 1,918 downwards.
TGGAGCAGGCCTCGCAGACGGTGGCCGGGATGATGCCCAGCCGCATCAGGACGTCGAAGACCCGGCAGCCGATGCAGAGGGCGAAGACGGACTCCAGGGTGGCGGCGACGGCCACCAACCCCACCAGCACCAGGGCGGGAATCTCGAGGCCGAAGACGAACCAGAGGAGAGTCGCGCCGACGGTGAACACGGCCCCCATCCCCTGGGCGAAGCGCTTGGGCGGCCCGGCGATGAGCTTGGCCTTGAAGGGCAACCGGGGGACGATGACCCGGGTCACGACCTGACCCCAGGGGCTCAGGGTGGGGCCGGAGGCCGTGCGGGCGATGAAGCCGTATGCCATGAAGGGGAGGAGCCACGGCCACCGCGTCCCCAGGGTGACCAGGGCGGCCACGGCCACCCCGCCGGCGACGGTGCGGGCCGAGACCTCGTTGACGGGGTTGGGAAAGCTGAAGACGCCACGGAGCGTGGTGGTGTGGGCTGCCATCACCGACAAAGTCTAGTGGGAAAGTGGGGATTCACGTCAACGACCTCTTTGGGGGGGTCTGCCGAGCCCCCGCTCCCGACCTTACAGGGGGCGTCGGGCCGCTCGACCCGGAGGGGCGATCCGGGGCAGGCGGTATACTGGCCGCCGATCTCACTCGGAGGAGCGTTTGCGTGCTACAGGTCGTTCTCATCGCCGCCCAGGTGGTGCTGGCGATCCTCGTGATCCTTGGCATCTTGCTCCAGACCCCGAAGGCGACCGGCCTGGGCGGGGTCATCGGCGGTGGTGGCGATTCTGGCGGCGGGTACCGCCGGAGACGGGGGCTGGAAGCTGGTCTCCTCCGCGCGAGCGCCGTCTTCATCGCCCTTTTCGTGATCGTCGCCGCGATCAACGTCTGGATCAACAACACCGCCTGATCCGCCGGCCGCCGCGCCGGCTGGAGATCGGCGCCACCCTGGCCCTGATCGCGATCGCGCTGGCGGTCACCGGGGTGGCCGTGGTCGGCCACTTCCGCACGACGGCTGCGGCGATCCCCCCGGCCCCCGATTACCGGGCGGCGCTGCTCACCGATCACCTCCCGCTCTCCCTGAACCCGCTCATCGACTCCGAGGATCCCGCGGTCGCGGCGATCACGCCGCTCCTCTACCGCGGCCTGCTCACGCTGGACCAGACCGCCTACCCGGCCCCCGACCTCGCCTCCCAGCTCTCGATCACCCCGGACGGGCTGACCTACACCCTGCCCCTGCGCCCCGGGCTCCGCTGGTCGAACGGCAGACCGATCACGGCCCAGGATGCCCTGGCCACGATCCAATGGGTCCAGTCCACCGCCTTCCCCGACGCCGCCTACGCGAGCACCTGGTCAGGGGTCGACGCCTCGACCTCCGGCGGGGCGCTGGTTCTGACCCTCACCACCCCGCGGGCCTCGCTCGCCGAGAGCCTGGCCGAGCTTCCGATCCTCCCGCTGGGGGCGATGTCGCCGGCGCAGCTGGCGGGGCTGGCCGGGCGTTCGTCCTCCGCGCTCCCCACCTCGGGCCCGTACCAGGTGGTGGGGGAGAAGTCTGGCGTGATCACCCTCCTCGCCAATCCCCACGCTGCCCCGCCACCCCGGCTCACCCGGATCCAGATCGAGGCGATGACGACGTTCACGACCGCCGCCACGGCCTTCGCGGCGGGGTCGGTGCAGGCCGTCCTGGCCACCACCCCCGCCCAGCAGGCGCAGCTGCTGCGCCGGCATGGGGCGGTGGCCAGCGACGTGCTCACCTTCGGTTTCGTCGACCTCCTTTTCAACGAGATCGTTCCCGGCCTGGACGACCCGGTCGTCCGCGGCGCCGTCGCCGACACCATCGACCGCGCTGCGCTCGTGGACGGCCCCCTGGGAGGGCTCGGGACCGCTCAGTACGGCCCGATCCCCGCGGGCATCCTCTGGCTGCAGGGCGA
>DNAU01000266.1:44356-45130 GCA_003491925.1 Chloroflexota bacterium | reverse complement strand
CGATGAAGGCCAGCCCCAGCGCGAGGGCGAGGCGGCGCCCGAGCGTGGTCTTGCCGCTCCCGGCCGGCCCGTCGACGGTGACCACCGGTGCGCTCATGGAGGGGTCAGCCCCACGCTCGCGTAGAGCCCGTTCAACTCGGCGGGGGTGAGGGGGCGAGACCGGCCCTCCCCCAGCCGTCCGAGCCGGAGCGGACCGAGGCCGGTCCTGACCAGGTCCACGACCGGCGCATCGATGGCCGCGCAGAGCCGGCGGAGCTCTCGCTTGCGGCCCTCGGCGATGGTGACCTCGATCAGGTCATCCCGCGACGCGCTCACCCTCCGGATGCTCTGCGGCCGGGCGAGGCCGTCCTCCAGCTCGATCCCCTCGAGCAGACGGCGGATGTCCGGCGCGGTGAGCCCCCGCCCCAGCACCAGCCGGTAGCGCTTGGTCACCCCGTGGCGGGGATGGGTGAGCCGGTGGGCCAGGTCCCCATCGGTGCTGAGCAGCAGGAGCCCACGGCTGTCGGCGTCCAGGCGGCCGACCGGCACCATGCCCGGGGCCGGGTCGGGGACCAGGTCCATGACCGTCGGCCGGCGGTGCGGATCCCGAACCGTGCAGACCACCCCCGGCGGCTTGTTGAGCATCAGGGTCACCGATCGGCGCGGGCCCGCGACAGGGCGGCCGTCCACGGCGATCCGGTCGCGATTCGGGTTGACGGCGGTGCCGACGACGGCGCGGGCACCGTTGACGGTGACCCGACCGGCGTCGATCAGCAGGTCGGCCCCGCGGCGGGG
>DNAU01000266.1:33358-44346 GCA_003491925.1 Chloroflexota bacterium | reverse complement strand
CCCCGCGGCGGGATGCCACCCCGCGGCGGGCCAGATAGCGGTTGAGCCGCTCTGCGGTGGCGGGCATCAGCCCGAGCTCGATGCCGGCGGTTCGTCACCGGCGGCGCCCGCCAGGGCGGCCGACCACGCCCGCTCCTGCTCCTCGGGAAGCGCGGTCTCACCGGGAAGGGGCGGGAGCTGGTCGATCCGCTCCAGCCCGACCAGCTGCAGGAAGCGGAGGGTGGTTCCGAAGAGTCGGGGCTGCCCGGGGGTGGCCGCGCGGCCGCTCTCGGCGATCAGCCCCCTCCGCTCCAGGCTCTCGAGCACCGCCTCGCAGTTCACCCCGCGGATCGACTCGATGAGCGCCCGGGTGACCGGCTGACGGTAGGCGACGATGGCGAGCGTCTCCAGCGCGGGCCGGCTGAGCCGGGCTGGCTTCTCCGGGTTGAGAGCGCGCTGCACGGCCCAGGCGGTCTGGGGGCGGGTGACGAGCTGGACCTGGTCGCGGTGGTGCTGGAGCATCAGGCCGCGGCCACCGAGCTGGTCCGCCAGCGCCTGGGCGGCCCGCTCCACACTCTGAGGGGACTGCCCCAGGATCCCGGAGAGCTCCCCCAGGCTGACCGGGCGGTTGAGCACGAAGCAGACCGACTCGAGCGCGAGGGCCAGGTCCTCGGGCTCGCTGCCGGCAACCCACTCCGGCACCCGCGGGCGGCCGATCTCGTCGAGCTCGAGCTGAAAGTCCTCCTCCTCGTCGCCCTCGTCCTCGACCTCCGCCTGGTCCCAGCCCTCACCGGTGCCGGCTCCGCCGAGCCCCAGCCCCCCGAGGTGCGGCTCCTGGTCGGAACCCGGCAACTCGAGGGGCAGCTCCTCATCGGGAGTGGAGCCGGGCGACGCCTCGTCCTCAGTCACTCGCTCGCACCCGGATCGGACCGAAGGTCTCGGGCTGGTCCACCACCGCCTGGCCGCGCTTGATCAGCTCGAGCAGGGCCAGGAAGCAGGCCACCGCCTCCAATCGGGTCGACACCTCGGCGAAGATCCCCTCGAACTCCAGCGGCCCCCGGGCGAGCAGTCCCCTGAGCCACGTGACCTTCTCCTCCACCGAGAAGGTCACCATCCCCACCGGCAGCGGTCCGGCGTCCTGGAGCCGCTCGAGCACCTGGCGGAAGGCCGCCGCCAACCGGTCGGGGGGGATGCGCAGCCGCTCGAGGGGGAGGACCTCGGGCGCGACCAGGCCGAGGAAGCTGCGCTCGCCGGTCTCGGCGGGCTCCAGGAGGAGCGCCTCCATGGCCGCCCGGAAGAGCCGGTACTCGGCCAGCCGGCGCCCCGCGTCGGTCTCCGGCGGCGCCTCCTCCTCGGGCTCGACGTCGACCTCGGTCACCCGCGTCGCCTTCAGTGACAGCAGGCGCGCGAGCAGCCCGAGGGCCTCGGCGGCGTCGCGGAGGTCGCCGCCCAGGTCGGTCCCGGTGAGCTGGCGGCTGACCTGGGTGGTCACCTCGGCAACCGGGAGCTCGCGGAGGTCCAGGTCGCCGCGCTGGGCGGCCAGGACGAGCTCCTCGAGCGATCCGCTGAACTCCCCCACCTCGACCGGGAACCTGCGGGGTGACCCGCCCCGGCCCAGCACGGTCGCGCTCTCGCTCATGGCGGCCCATGGTACGAGGTAGCCGTGCCGGTCGCCCCGGGCGCGGCCGGCGCCTGGGGCTGAACCCGCCTGACCGGCGGTCTGCTGCGCGCCACCCACCGACCCAGGTCAGCCGGCGCTCTGTCGGCGGCCCCCGGTCGCCTCGCCCTCCCGGAGCAGCTCCGCGGCGCGCATCAGCGCGGCCGCCGTGGTGCGGCCCGACATCATCCGGGCGACCTCGGCGACCCGCTCCTCACCCTCGACGCGGCGCACCCCGCTCTCCACCGCCGCGCCCCTTCCGGTGCGGGAGACGAGCAGGTGCCAGCCGGCGCGCGCGGCGATCTCGGGACGGTGGGTGACCGCCAGGACCTGCCGGCCGCGACCGATCTCCGCCAGCAGGTCCCCGACCCGCGCCGCCGTCTCGCCGCCGACGCCCGTGTCCACCTCGTCGAGAACCAGGAGCGGCTGGCCGGCGCCTCCCCCGGCGGCGGCCAGGGCGAGCGCCAGGCGGCTGAGCTCGCCCCCGGAGGGACCGTCGTCGAGGGGGAGGGGGACCCCACCCCGGTTGGCGGCCAGGCGCATCTCCACCTGGTCGACGCCGTCGGCGTCGCAGCGCACTGGTCCGTCCCCCAGGTCCACACCGTCGGCGTCGGCGGTCACGCCCAGGGTCACCCGGAAGCGCGCCTCGGGGAGCTCCAGCACCGCCAGATGGCGCTCCACGGCACGCTCCAGCGAGCGGGCGGCGTCCCGGCGGGCGGCGCTCAGCCGGCCCGCGGCGGCGGCGGCGGCGCCCTGCGCGGACCGGGCCTCGGCCTCCAGCGCGACCAGGTCGTGCCCCCCGCGGGCCGCGTCGCAGATCCGCCTCGCCCCCTCCAGGGCCGAGAGAGCGGCCCGGATCGAGCCGTGGCGACGGCGGACCCGCGCCAGGGTGTCGAGCCGCTCCTCCACTGCCTCCAGCCGCGCCGGATCGACCTCGATGCGGTCGGTCAGGCGCCGCGCGGAGACCCCGAGGTCGCGGAGCGCGGCGGTCAGCGCAGCCGCCTCCCCGCCCAGGTCCGCCAGACCGGCGTCGACCCCGCTCAGGGCAGCCACCTCGGCGAGCGCGTGCTCGAGGACGTCGGCGGCGCCGGCCTCGTCGCCGCTCGCGGCCTCGCCGAGCAGGGTCGCGGCCCGGGCGATGCCGGTGGCATGCCGGAGCCGGAGGCGCTCCGCGCCGAGGTCGTCCTCCTCCCCCTCGCGGAGGCGCAGCGGTTCCAGCTCGGCGATCGTCGCCTCCGCCTCGGCGAGCTCGGCGGCAGTCCGGCGGCTGGCCAGGCGGGCATCCGCGAGCAGTGCCTCCGCCCCTCGCCAGCGCCGGTGGGCGCCAGCCATGAGGCCCCGGGCCTCGGCCACCGCGCCGCCGCCCGAGTCGTCGAGGACCCTGCGCTGCCAGCTTCGCTGCAGCATCCGGTGGCTGGCTCCCTGGGCGGTGACGTCGGCGAGCCCCTCGCCCAGATCGCGCAGGGTCGCCTGGGAGACGAGGGCGCCGTTGACCCGGCAGGTGGAGCGACCCGCGCTCCCCGCGTCGCGGGTGAGGGTGACCAGCTCGTCGACGGGGATGCCGAGGCCGGCGAGCAGGACCGCACTCTCGGGGCTCGGCTCGAAGACGGCGCGGACCGAGGTCCCCTCCCCCACCGCCTCCCCCTCGGCACGGCCTCCGAGGGCCCAGCGCACGGCCGCGATGCAGAGCGACTTCCCGGCCCCGGTCTCCCCGCTCAGGGCTCCGAAACCCGGGTCACAGTCGAGGCGCGCATCGCGGACCAGGGCGAAATTGCGGACGCTGAGCTCGAGGAGCCTGCTCACGGCTCGCCGTCCGGGCGGGGCGCACCAGCCTCCTCGCGTTCCACGGGCTTGAGGGGCAGCCCGAAGTGGACCTTGTCGTGCAGCTGGCGCAGGAACGAGGGGGAGCCCGCGCAGCGGATGACGGTGAGCTCGGGGCCGGGGCTGACCCGAACTCTTCCGCCCGCTCCGAGCCTGGCCTGGTGCTGGCCGTCGGCGGCCACGAAGGCGCGCCCGTGCAGGACGGCGACCTCGACGACCGTCGTCTCGGGCAGCACGATCGGCCGGGTGATCACCGCATGGGGAGCGAGCGGCACCACCGTGATCGCGCGCACCCGGGGGTCGATCGGCGGCCCGCCGGCGCTCAGGGCGTAGCCGGTCGACCCGGTGGCGGAGGCGATCACCACCCCGTCGGCGTCGAACTCGCCGAGGAGCTCCTGGTCGGCGTCGACCCGGAGCCGGAGGAGGGAGACCTCGGGAGAGCGGATGGCGACGTCGTTGAGGGCCACCAGGGGGCCGGGCGCGTCACCCTCCGCCGGCTCGTCGCCGTCCCGGCGCTCGATCCGCGCGCTCAGCATGCCGCGGCGCTGCCGCACCGTCCGCCCGTCGGCGAAGGCGTCGATCGCCGCCGGCAGCTGCTCCAGCTCCATGTCGGTGAGGAACCCGAGCCGGCCCCGGTTGACCCCGAGCACCGGGATCGCCCGGGGGGCGGCGAGACGCGCGCCGAAGAGGAAGGTGCCGTCGCCCCCCACCGTGACCAGCAGCTCGGTCCCGTGGGCGTGCTCGGCGACGTCCTCGACGGGCCGGACGATGGTGGTCCAGGTGCGGAAGCCGCGGCGCTCCGCCACCTCCATCGCGGGGGCGACCACGCCGGCGCTCTCCGCCGGGTGGAGCAGGAAGCCGATGGCTCCTCTGGTCATGGCGCCGGTGATCATGGCGCCAGCCGCTCCCCGGGCTCGGCCCGTTCGGGAAGCCGGAGGTGGAGCAGGATCTCCTGGTTCCCCTTTGTTCCCCGGATCGGAGCCGGATATGGCTCCCCGAGCGCCGTGGTGCCCAGCTCGGCGGCGCACCACGCCATGAACGAGGCCACCCCCGCCGCCGTGGCGGCCGCGTCGCGGACGATGCCGCCCCGGGGCACCGCCTCCCGTCCCAGCTCGAACTGGGGCTTGAAGAGGGCGACGACCTCGGCCCCGGGGGCGACCCGAGCGACCGCCGGCATCACCAGGCGGAGGGAGATGAACGAGAGATCGAGGGTCACCAGGCTCGGCGGCTCGCCGGGGACGGACTCCAGATGGCGGAGGTTGGTCCGGTCGAGGATCACCACCCGCTCATCCTCGGCCAGCCGGGGCAGGAGCTGGCCGTGCCCGACGTCGACTGCGTAGACCCGCGCTACCCCCCGCGCCAGCAGCACATCGGTGAAACCCCCGGTGGAGGCGCCCGCGTCGAGGCAGGTCCGGCCCCGGCAGTCGACGACGAAGGCGTCCAGGGCGGCGGCGAGCTTCTCGCCGCCCCGGCTCGCCCAGGGGCTCCCCTCGCCGAGCGTGCGCACCACGGCGGCCTCCCCCACCCGCTGGGCGGCGCTGCGGGCCCTGCGGCCGTCGACCTCCACCATCCCCGCCGCCACCATGGCCTGGGCACGCTCCCGCGTGGTGGCGACACCGCGCTCCACCAGCGCGAGATCGAGCCGCTGCAACGTCACCGCCATGGCCGCAGGCCCCGGGTGGCGGCGCCCAGACCGTTCGGATCAAGGAGGCGAGCAGAGGAGGAAGGGAGCGCACTGACGTGCGTGACCCTCCGAGCAGCGGAGCCGACGCCGAGCCGGACGGAGATGGGCGACGCCATCAGAAGGGGATCTCGTCGGGGTCGATGTCCAGCTCGCGCAGGTGCCCCGGGACCGGGACCAGCGGCGCCCCGGGAGGGGCGACGGGCAGGTCGGCGGTCTCACGCCCGGGCTCCAGAGGCTTCTCGGCGACGCGCCCGCCGGCTCCGACCACCAGCTGGCTGATCTTCTGCTCGGTGCGGTCGAGCAGGCCGCCGCAGTGCTGGGCCAGCCGGGCGCCACGCTCGTAGGCGGCGATCGCCTCGTCGAGGGCCACGGCTCCCCTCTCCAGCCGCTCGATGATCTGGTCCAGCTCGGCGAGCGCGCGCTCGTAGCTCAGGCTGTCGATGTCGTCGCTCCCCGTCCCCGTTCCGGCGGGAGCCGCGCTGTCGTCGCCTCTCATCGTCTCTCCGCAGTGTCGTGGCCGGTATCGTACATCCGTTCGTCGGCGTCTGTCGAGCCCTGGGCGTCGACGGTGCTGACCACCACGCCCCGCGCCAACCGGGTGCGCAGCCGGCCGCCGGGTCTGACCGTGCCCGAGTCGGTGAGCACCGCTCCGCTCGCGCCGTCCATGGTGATCGAATAGCCGCGCTCCAGCACCCTCAGCGGCGACAGCGCCTCGAGCTGATCGCGGCGGGCTCCCACCTGCTGGCGGCGCTGGGCCAGGGCTGCCGCGACCAGGCGCGAGAGCCGCCGCACATCGCCGTCGAGCCGCTGGCGCTCGACCGCCACTCGCTGGCGCGGCGAGGCGACCCGGAGCTGGGTGATCGCGGCGTCGAGGCGGCGGCGCTTGGCGGTGAGGGCCGCCAGCAGTCCGGACCGCAGCCGCTCGGCGCGCAGGTCCAGCTCCTGGCGGTGGCTGGGCAGCCGGCGGATCGGCGAGGCGTTCTCGAGGCGCAGGCGCTGGCGCTCGAGGGAGCCACGCTTGACCCCGATCTCCTGGCGCGCCGCCGCGCCGAGGTGGGCTCGCCGGACCCCGAGCTCGGCGGCCAGGCGGCGGCAGTCGGGGACCACCAGCTCGGCGGCCGCGGAGGGGGTCGGCGCGCGCCGGTCGGCGGCGAGGTCGGCGATGGTGGTGTCGGTCTCGTGGCCGACCCCGGATACCACGGGCAGCCGGCCCCCCCGGATGGCCCGCGCCAGCCGCTCGTCGTTGAACGCCATCAGGTCCTCGAGCGAACCGCCGCCGCGGACCAGCAGCACCACCTCCGCCCCGCGCACCCCCTGAGCCCGCTCCAGGGCCAGGACCACGGTCTCCACCGCACCGTCGCCCTGCACGGTCGCGGGGGAGAGCACCAGGTCCACGCTGGGGGCGCGCCGCCGCATCACCGTCAGCACATCGCGGAGCGCCGCCCCGCTGCGCGAGGTCACCACCACCACCCTTCGGGGCAGCAGGGGCAGCGGCCGCTTGCGGGCCTCGTCGAAGAGGCCCTCGGCCGCGAGCGCCCGACGGCGCTGCTCCACCGCCAGGGCCAGGGCCCCGATCCCCGAGGGTTCCATGCGGTCCGCGTAGAGCTGGTAGCGCCCCTGGGCGTCGTAGACCTCGATCCGGCCGTGGACGATGACGGTCATCCCGTTGTCGGGCCGGAAGGGGATCTCGGCCCGCTGCGACCGCCAGATCACGCAGCTCAGCGAGGCGCCGGCGTCCTTGAGCGTGAAGTAGAGATGCCCGGAGGCGGGCATCGAGATGTTGCTGATCTCACCCTCGACCAGGACGTCCTCCAGGTCAGGGCTGCGCGAGATGACGCCGCGGATGAGCGCGGTCAGCTCGGCCACGGTCAGCGCCCGGCGCAGGCTCATCGGCGGACCGCCTGCGATGCCGCGCTCAGCGGGTCGCGCCGGGGAGAGGGTGGGCGGTTCATGGGGCGAACATATGATCGCTCAAAACCCCGCCGCCCCGGCGCCCAGACCTGGATCGGTGAGTAGCCACTCGCATCTCATCCCACCAGCCGGACCATTCCGGCGTTGCCTCCTGCGCTCCTTCGGTCATGCACCCTCCGGGTGCACTCCCTGCGGTGCTCGTCGGCGCCTGGGGCTGATCTCGCCTGGCAGGCGGTCTGCTTCGCGCTACCCACCGATCCAGGTCACACCCGCTCGCGGGCGATCCGGCCGAGCACGCCGTTGACGAGCGGCACCGCCTCGTCGCCGGCGTAGACCCGGGTCAGCTCCAGGGACTCGTCGATGCTCACCGCGATCGGCGTCCCGGGCTCGAACAGCACCTCGAAGGTGCCCAGCCGGAGCACCGCCCGCTCCACCTTGCCGAAGTCGACGAGGTCCCAGTTGTCGCTCGCCTCGCCGATGGCGGTGTCGATCCGGGCCACATGCTCGAGCGTCCCCTCCACCAGTCTCCCCGCGAAGGCGACCGCGTCGGCGGGCACACCCATCTCGGTGGCCTGGTAGGCGAGCGTCGAGCGCGGGTCCTTGGCGGTCCCCTCCAGCTCGAAGAGGACCCGCAGGGCGAGCTCGCGTCCCCGCCGCCGTCTCCCCGCGGGACGGCTCATGGGGCGAAGACCACCTCGCTGACGTGGACGTTGATGTTGCCGACCTCGAGGCCGAGCATCCGCTCGACGGCGTCGGCGACCCGCTGCTGCACCTCGGCTCCCACCTTGGGGACCGAGTTGCCGGCGAGCATCACGACCCAGAGGTCGACGTCCAGGGTGGTGCCGCCGCGGAGCTCCACCCGGGCGCCGCGATGGGCGTGGGAGCGCCGCAGGATCCGCTCCAGCGACTGCCCGGCGGCCTGGTACATGGCGTGGACGCCGGGCACCTGGAGCGCGGTGAGGACCGCGATCCAGGCCACCACCTCGTTGGTGACCCGGGTGACGCCGAGCGGCCGGCGGGCCCCGGCATGGCCCCCGTCGGGCGCGGGTTCGACCGATCCGTCCATCACGCCCGTTCCAGGTAGCGCCCGTTCCGGGTGTCGATCCGGATCCGGTCGCCGGGGTTGACGAAGAGCGGCACGTCGACGGTCGCACCCGTCTCGACGGTGGCCGGCTTGGTCCCGGCGTTGGCGGTGTCGCCGCGGAAGCCGGGATCGGTCTCGGTCACCTCCAGCTCGACCGCGATCGGCAGCTCCACGCCGAGGATGCGGTCGTCGTGGGTGAGCAGGGTCAGGGTGTCGTTCTCCTTGAGCCAGCGCACCCCGTCGCCGATCTGCTCGGCGCTGAGCGGGGTCTGATCGTAGGTCTGGGTGTCCATCACCACGAAGGCGTCGCCGTCGCGGTAGAGGTACTGCGCCTCGCTGCGCTCGATCCGGGCCCGGCCGAACTTCTCCTCGGGCCGGAAGGTCTCCTCGGTGACGGCTCCGGTGGTCAGGTTCTTGAGCTTGGTGCGGACCACCGCGGTGCCGCGGCCGAGCTTGATGTGGGCGAAGTCGAGGACCTGGAGCAGCTGCCCGCCCCGCTCGACCGTGGCTCCAGGTCGGAGGTCTCCTGCGTTGATCATCGGGGCAATTCTCCCCTCTCGCGCACCATCCGGGTCGCCGCCTCGAGGGCGATCGCATAACCGGAGGCTCCGAGCCCCAGGATCACCGCGTCGGCGGCCTCGGCGGTCAGCATCACCCGGCGGTACGTCTCCCGCCGGAAGGTGTTGCTCAGGTGGACCTCGACGACCACCCCCGGATAGGCCCGCAGCGCGTCCAGGAGGGCCACGCTGGTGTGGCTGAAGGCGCCCGGGTTGATCACCACGGCGTCGGACCGGCCGGTCTCGGCCTCGATGAGGTCGATCAGGTCACCCTCACCGTTGCGCTGCTCGACGCGGAGGTCGACGCCGAGGGCCACCGACCGCTCGCGGAGATCGGCTTCGATCTCGGCCAGGCTGCGGCCCCCGTAGATCTCCGGCTCGCGGCGGCCGAGGCTCGCCAGGTTGGGACCGTTGAGAACGAGCACCCGGGTCATGACGTCAGCAGCACCTCCTCGAGAGTCTCGCGGACCAGGCCGTCAGGGACGCGCTGGTCCAGGATCGGCTCTCCGCGCCGGGAGAGCAGGACCCAGCGGAGCTCGCCGCCGACCGCCTTCTTGTCGTGACCGAGGCGGCTCAGCACCGCGGCCGGCTCCACCGGCGGAAGCGGCTGCAGGCCGATGCGATCGAGGATCCGGTCCTGCCACTCGAGGTCGGCGCGCGGCAGCCCGGCTGACGCGACCGAGATGCGGCCGGCGACGCGCATCCCCACCGCCACCGCCTCCCCGTGGGTCACGGTCCCGTAGCCGGCCGCCGCCTCGATGGCGTGGGCCACGGTGTGGCCGTAGTTGAGCACGGCGCGCAGCCCGCCCTCGCGCGGGTCGCGCCCGACCACCTCCGCCTTGATGGACGCGCAGCGCCCGATGATCGCGGTCAGGGTGCGGACGTCGCCCTGGCGGGCGCGCTCCAGGCCGTGCTCGAGCAGCGCGGGGAGCTCGCCCTCGGCGATCATCGCGTACTTGGCGACCTCGCCCAGCCCGGAGGCGAGCTCGCGCGCCGGCAGGGTGTCGAGGACGCTCGAGTCCGCGAGCACCGCCCGCGGCTGCCAGAAAGCACCCGCCAGGTTCTTGGCGGCCCTCAGGTTGACGCCGGTCTTGCCCCCGATCGAGCTGTCGACCATGGCCAGCAGGGTGGTGGGCACGACCACCCAGGCGATGCCGCGGCAGTAGGTGGCGGCCGCGAACCCCGCCATGTCGCCGATCGAGCCGCCCCCCACCGCCACCAGGGCGTCCCGGCGTCCCAACTCCAGCCCGGCCAGGCGCTCGAGCAGACGGCCGGTGGCCGCCCAGCTCTTGACCGGCTCCCCGGCGGGCAGGCCCTTCTGACAGTACACGATGTTGCTGCCGCTGTTGACCTGGTGGAGGCGGCGGGCCAGCGTCTCGACGCTCCGGTCGGTGACCACCGCCACCCGGCGGCAGCCGGCCGGCAGGTGCGCCTCCAGGTGGTCGGCGGCGCCCTCGCCCACCACCACGGGGTAGGCGGAGGTGGTGCCGGTGGCCACCGCCACGGCACCCGCGAGGGCGCGGATGGCGGCCTCGGCCACCTCCGCGGAGGTGGCGGCGGTGTCGATGCGCAGGTGGGCCTCGGCGTGCGCCCGGTCCCGGCGCCGGCGCAGCTCGGCGAGCCGCGCGGCCACGTCGCCACGGAGCAGGGGGCGGTCGGCCGCGGCGCCGATCCGCTCCAGCAGGGTGGAGTCGGGCGCGTCCAGGGCCACCACCCAGGCGGTCTCGAGCAGCATCCGGCGGGCGCCGGGCTCCGCGAAGAGGCCTCCGCCACAGGCGACCACCACCGGGCGGGAGCCGTCGAGCAGCTCGGTCAGGGTGGACAGCTCCACCCGCCGGAAGGCGTCCTCCCCGTCGACGTCGAGGATCTGGGCCGGGCTGCGGCCGGTCCGGCGCTCGATCTCCAGGTCGGTGTCGCGCAGCTCCCAGCCGAGGCGGTGGGCGAGCCGCCGCCCGAGAGTGGTCTTGCCGCTCCCGGGAAGACCGACCAGCGCGATCGGCCGCGCTCCCGCCGCGCCGGTCACCGGAGCCGCCTGGTGCTGCGCCGGTAGGCGGCCAGGTTGCGGCCCATCTCGGCGATCGAATCACCGCCCAGCTTCTCCGCCATGGCGGCGGCGATCACCCAGCCCAGCATCGCCTCGGCGACGACCGCGCCGGCCGGGACCACGCAGATGTCGCTCCGCTCGTAGTGGGCGTTGACCTCCTCGCCGCTCCGCGCGTCCACCGAGCGCAGCGGCGAGAGCAGGGTCGAGATCGGCTTGAAGTGGACCGTGGCCCACACCGGCTCGCCGTCGGT
>DNAU01000266.1:0-33299 GCA_003491925.1 Chloroflexota bacterium | reverse complement strand
CCCACACCGGCTCGCCGTCGGTGACCCCCCCGGTCAGACCTCCCTGGCGGTTGGTGAGATGGCGGAACCCCTCGCCGGCGACGTAGCGGGGCGAGTCGTGGACCGCGGAGCCGGGCGATTGGGCGGCGAGCGCCGCGGCGCCGATCTCCACCCCCTTGACCGAGGGGATGCTGCAGAGGGCCTGGGCGATCAGGCCGTCGAGCTTGCGGTCCCATTGGGCGTAGCTGCCAAGGCCGGCAACAACCCCGGTCGCCGAGACCACCGCGCTGCCGCCCAGGGTGTCGCCGCGCTCACGGGCGGCGTCGATGGCGGCGACCATCCGCTCCGATGCCAGCGGATCGGGGCAACGCACCGGAGAGGCCTCGACCGCGGCCTGATCCACCGCCTCCTGCCAATCGATGGCGACATCCCCGATCCGCTGCACCCAGGAGCCGACCCGCACCCCGAGGCGCCCGAGCAGGGCCATCGCCACCGCGCCCGCGGCGACCCGCGCGGCGGTCTCCCGGGCGCTGGCCCGTTCCAGGACGTCGCGGGCGTCTTCGAGGCCGTACTTGAGCATCCCGGCGAGGTCGGCGTGGCCGGGGCGGACCCGGGTCACCAGCTTGCGTTTGAAGCCGGACGCGGTCACCTGCATCGGGCCCCGCCAGTTCACCCAGTCGCGGTTGACGATCACCAGGGCGACCGGGGAGCCGAGGGTGAGACCTCCGCGCACCCCGGCCGTGATCTCGGCCCGGTCCTGCTCGATCTGCTGGCGCCTGCCCCGACCGTACCCGCCCTGGCGCCGGCGCAGATGGGGGTCGATGTCGCGCCGGGCATCGAGGCGGAGACCGGCGGGCAGGCCCTCGACGATGACGGTGAGCTGGGAACCGTGCGACTCCCCGGCGGTCAGGAAGCGGAGCATCGGCACGCGGACGTCATCGCCCGGGCTGGCGCCGGCTGGATCCGGCAAACGGACGGGATCACGGGGTGGAGCTCACTCTCTCTGGGCGCCGGAGGCGCGGCTGGCTGCGCCAGCGATTCTACGGGCCACCGGGGTCGCGCACCGCCGGACGGCCCGGAGTCGCCTATCCGACCCGGAAGCCGTCGCGGACGTAGACGTAGATCGGGCCGTCCCGCACCAGCCGGAAGTGGTCGGTCACGTAGCTCCGCACCGGGGCCAGGCTGGAGCCCCAGAGCGCGTGCACGAGGGTGGTGCTCGCCACCAAATAGTCGGTGTGATGGAGCGCGGCCTGGAAGGTCCTCTCCAGGCCCCTCGGGTCGTTGCGGTAGGCCAGGACGGTTGCGAACGGATCGACCATCGGGGTGCAGCCGGGAACGTCGGAGGTGAAGCGGTCGCTCATCACCATGAGCTGATAGGGCGAGGAGAGCCCGCAGGCGCCCGGCGGCACCACCGCGTCCACCTCTCCCTGCCATTGCGGGCCGGAGTCGGCGGCGAACCTGGGAACCACGCTGATCAGCACCAGCACCAGCGCCGCGGCGACCGCCGCGGCCACCCAGCGTGGCCGCCTGACCGCGAGGCGCCCCACCGCAATGCCCAGGGGAAGAGCGACAAAGGGCACGACCATCGCGGCGAAGTGGTTGTAGTAGGTGGCGATCGAGAACTGGACCGCCGCCATGGTCACCATCCCCGCCAGCGCGAAGACGTCGAAGGTGGTGAACCGCCGGCGCACCAGCGCGAATCCCGCGACGATGACCGCGAGGAGGATCGCAGCGGCGCAGATCGCGGCCAGCGGCCCGTCCCCGAAGGCCATGTACTGGAGCCGGGTGATGGCGAGGGTGCGATGCGTCCCCGGTGCCCGGGCGAGCTCGGCGAGCACGACGTCGTGCACGAAGATGCCGGGTGTGATCGAGAAGAAGGCGATGGACGGGACGGCGAACCCCGCCGCCACGCCGATGGCGTAGAGGGAGAGGCGCTTGACCTGCCGGTACGCCGCCAGCGCGGCGACCACCAGCGCCGGGACGATGGCGGCGACCAGGACGCACCCGGCGACACCGAACGCCACGCCGCCCAGGAGCATCCGGCGCCGTCCCGCGAGCTGATCGCCGTCGAAGATCAGCGCCAGACCGAGGAGGCAGAAGAGGTCCATGAGCGGCTCGAGCATGCCGTTGGCCAGGGCGTCGTAGGTGATCGGGGTCACCGCCATGAGGCCGCAGCCGGCGAGCACCGCCTGCCATCCGCGGTGGCGCAGCAGGTGCCCGACCAGGGCGACGTTGGCCGCGGCCAGCAGCGGGGTGCAGAGGTTGACCGCGCCCAGGGCCCACCGGCTTCCGACCAGGTCGGAGAGCAGCGCGAAGGGGCTCATCACCAGCACGACCCCCGGGGGTTGGAGGAGCACGAAGTCGCGGTAGGGAAGCGCGCCGTGGACGAGCCGGATGGCACTGCCCAGGTAGAGGCTGGTGTCGGAAGCGTTGCCGGGCAGGAGGCCGCCCGGCCGGGTCAACCTCAGCACCTGCAATCCGATGGCCACCAGCGCCATGGCCACCGTCACCACCGCCGCCCGGTTCCCGCCCCCAGCCGCCCGGGGCCCGGCTCCGGCCGCGGGGGCGACCGGCGCGGCGCCCACGGTCGTGCTGCTCACCGCCACCTCCTCGACAACCTGCGAGCCGCCGGCCCAGGGGGTTGGCGTCGGACGGCCGGCGGCGAACGGCGCGAGGATAGCCGACTGAAACCGGGTCCCGTGGAACCGAGCGCGCGGATCAGACCTGGAGCGGTGGAGTGGCGCGAAGCAGACCGCGGGATGAGATGCGAGTGGCCACTCGACCGATCCAGGTCAGACCCCGCCGGCGCCACCGGGAGGGGCCGGCGCCGGTGCCGTCCCGTAGGGGGCGAGACCCGCCTCGCCGGCCGGATAGGCGGTCAGGTGACGGTAGTCCTCGATCGCCTGGAGGATCTGGGTGTAGAAGCGATCCGGCCGGGGCACCAGCCGCAGGATCTCGGTGCCGTCGCGACCCGCGGACTGGATCTCCAGCGACCCCGCCCCGATCAGGCGATCGGCCAGCGGTCGGCGCACCACGGTGTCCTGGATCCGGTCGAGGGCGATCGACTCGGTGACCCGCGAGACCACCCCGCGGGCGAGGACGATCCGGTGGGAGGTCAGGGTGTAGGTCTGGAAGCGCCAGCGGAGCAGTCGGAGCAGGAACCATCCCACCACCACCACCGCGACCACGGCGTCGGCGATCGCCTTGGCGCCGCTCACGTTGGCGCTGCTCACCCGGTCGGGGACGAGCTGGATCAGCACCAGGAGCACGCCCAGGCAGACCGCGGCGACGACGGCCGCCGGCACCAGGACGGCGACGTGCTGGCGCTCGGTGGCGACCACGGTCTCACCGGCGAGCAGATGGGGCGTCATGTGGCCGCCATGATGCGGTATCGAGGCGAGCCGGTGCAGCCCTCCGGAAAGGCCGCAACCACCTAGGTCAGCTAGGTCAGCGGCAGGCTCTGGAAGAGGACCAGCACCGCGCCGGCGCAGAGGAAGGGACCGTAGGGGATCGGGTCCTTGAGGCTGCGCAGCCGCGTGATCAGGAGCAGCAGCGCGGCCGCGCCGCCGAGGAAGACCCCGCCTGTTACTGCATAGATCGCCTGGAGGTGGTCGGGGCTGTCGAAGGCGAGCCCGGTCACGGCGCCGATCAGCGCGCCGAGCTTGACGTCGCCCAGCCCGATGCCCCGGCGCGAGACGAAGTGGAACGCCAGGAAGAAGAGGCCGATCACCACCCCCCCGGTCAGCGCCCGGACCAGGGACAGCCCCGGCGTCACGGCCGCCAGCGCCAGGGCCAGGACGATGCCGGGGTAGGTCACCCAGTCGAGGATCAGGCGGTGCTTGAGGTCGAAGGTGACGATGTGCACGAAGACGGACATCCAGAGGAGGTTCTCGATGGTCAGCCAGGTCAGCCCCTGATGGGCGGCGAAGAGGCTGAAGCTGACCGCACCCAGGACCGGGGCGGCGCCCCATTCCAGCCAGGTCCAGCCGTACCGCTCGGGCAGCCAGGGCTGGACCGGCTCGGGCTGCTCGCCGCGCGCCCTCGCCGCCTCGGCCTGGGTCGCGGCCTCGGTCTCGTACTCGGCGCGCTCCGCATCCTCCTCCTCGCGAAGCCGCTCCAGCCTCTCGAGGAGCACGTTGAGCCAGCCCACGCCGGCTCCCAGCGCCGCGCCGGCAACTCCGGCGAGGATCGTGAAGGCGACGTTCATCGGCGGGTCCCCCGGCCCCCGGGCGCCTCACCGAGGCGCGCGGCCGCTGGGCGCTGCCGGAGGCGCTTCACGCGGCCAGGGCCTCCTCGAGCGCGGCGCGCGCGGCGTGCCACGGAGGGTCGACCCCGGTCCAGCGCTGGAAGCTCAGCATCCCCTGGAAGAGCAGCATCTCCACCCCGTCGGTCGCCCGCAGCCCCCGGGCCCGAGCGGCGGCCACCAGGTCCACCGGCCGCGGTTGGTAGCGGAGGTCGACCACGATGCAATCGGAGGGGAGCGACTCCAGTGTGAGCGGCCAGGCGGCCACCCCGACCGATGCGGCGTTCACGACCATGCCGGCCTCGCGGGCGGCGCGGGCCAGTCCTTCTGCGTCCCGCCAGTCGACGGGGCGGGCGGTCTCCGGCGAGACCCGGAGGCAGAGCTCCTCGGCCTGCTCGGGGCGCCGGGCCACGACCACCAACTCCTCCACCCGCATCCGGCAGAGGGCGAGCACGCAGGCGGCCGCGCCGCCTCCGGCGCCGAGAACCAGGGCGCGTCCACCGGGCTCGGGGCGGAGCCGCTGGTAGCCCAGTGCCAGCTCGAAGCCGCGGGCGTCGGTGTTCTCGCCGATCAGCTCCTCGTCTCGCATCACCAGCGTGTTCACGGCCTGGCAGATGGAGGCATCCCCCTCGAGACGATCGCAGGCGGCCGCCAGCGCCTTCTTGTACGGCACGGTCACGTTGCAGCCGGCCAGCTCTCCGCCGCGGAGCTGGCGGAGCAGGCCGGGAAGCTCAGCCGGGTTGACGTCGAGCACCGTGTAGTCGCCCTGGATCTCGCGGGCGTGCAGCGCGGCGCGCTGCATCGCGGGACTGGGCGAGTGCCCGATCCCCGAGCCGATCAGCCCGAACTGGAGCCACGGCGGCGCCGCTAGGGCCATCGTCGAAGCGTGTCACCTATGAGCACGGCTTGCCCTCGTATTCCTGCACCTGCTGTTCGTGGACGGCGTCGGTGATGGAATAGTAGGTTTGTCCGCACGCACTGACATAGAAAAGGTAGGGCGTCGAGGCGGGGTGCACCGCCGCCTGGACCGTCGCCAACCCCGGATTGTCGATCGGGGTGGGCGGCAGGCCGGGGTGCAGGTAGCTGTTGTACGGGGTGTCGGTCGCCTCGTCGGCCGCGGACATGGCCAGACCGGACTGGTGGAGCCCGTACATGACGATGGCGTCGATCTGCAGGTTCATCCCGATCGCCAGACGGTTGTGGACCACCGAGGAGATGTTGGCGAAGCTGCTGGAGACCCCCTCGGCCTGGACGATCGAGGCGGTGATCAGGTCGGCATAAGCCTGCGAGCCGCTGCTGGGAAGGTCGGGGACCACGTTGCTCCGGAAGCCGTCGAGCTGCTCCTGGACCACCTGGTGGGCGGTGGCGCAGTCGGGCACCGAGTAGGTGGCGGGAAAGAGGAATCCCTCGAGCGACGTGTCCCCGGCGGGGCGGATGCTCAGGAACGGGGCGTCGTAGCTGTCCTGGGCCACCGCGTCCAGGTACTCCTGACGGGTGACGTCCAGCCCCTTGGTGGCGGCGACCCGGCTGGCGATCTGGGCGACGGTGAACCCCTCGGGGATCACGAAGCTCACCGGCGGGCAGTACGGCGCCCCCTCGAGGACGTCGATGACCTCGCTCGCCTCCATCGCCGAATCGACCTGGTAGTTGCCGGCGTGGAGATGGACCCCGCGCAACCGGGCGTAGGCAGAGAACCAGAATGCGCTCTTGATCACCCCCTGGCTCTCGAGGGCGTCGGCGAGCTGGGAGAGGCTCTCGCCGGAACGGACGGTGATCACCACCGGGCTCCCGGAGCCGGCGGCCTCCAGCTCGACGCGGCCGAAGAGCAGCGTGGCCGCGGCGGCGGCGACCAGGACGACCACGACCCCGATGAGGGCGAAGACGACCCCCAGGCGGCCCGCCTGGCGCCGCCTCACGGCGAGGCCTTCCGGCGATGGGCGTCGAGGTAGCTCTGCAGGATGAGGGTGGCGGCCACCGCGTCCACCGTACTCCTGCGGTCAGCGCGCCGGACCCCTCCCTCGATCAGGACGCGCTCGGCCTGGGCGGTGGTCAGCCACTCGTCCCACATCGCCACCTCTAGGCCCAGCCGCTGCTCCGCATCGGCGGCGAAGCTGCGGGCGGCGCCTGCGGCCGGGCCCTCGCCACCGTCCAGGCGGCGGGGCAGGCCCACCACCAGGAGCCGGCACTCCCGCTCCGTGCAGGCCCGCTCCAGCTCGGTCCAGAAGCGGGGGTGGCGGCGTTCCAGGGTGCGCAGGGGGGTCGCGATGGTCCCGGTGGGGTCGGCACCGGCCAGCCCCACCCGCCGGGTGCCCAGGTCCACGCCGATGGCGGCGCACGACGCGCTCATGCTGCCGCGCTCCCGGAGCTCAGCCCGTGCTGCTCGAGGACGACGAGGCGGGGGCGCGGGCCTCGAACGTCTCGACGATCTGGATGCGCGAGCTGGAGAAGGGCATGAAGAAGAGCTTGAGGGGGCTCTCGCTGACGCTGACGCTCTGCACGTCGGGGATCTGCTGCTTGACGATGCCACTCACGTCACCCGGATTGTGCCAGGTGAGCTGGTTGCGCAACTGGCCGAGGCTGACCGCCGGCCGGTAGTAGTCGACCCCGCTCACTGAGGCCGCGAACGTGCCGTCGCTGCCGGCCTCGATGACCTGCAGGTTTTTCAGGCTGAGCTGGCCCGGGACCAGGCTGTCGCCGGAGGGGAGGTTGGTGGAGGCCTTCAGGTCTGCGAGCACGTCGGCCTGGATCGAGGCCGGGTTGTAGACGGTCTCCGCGGCGTTCATGGTCACCGTCACCGTCTCCGCCGACATCACCGTCCCAGCGGTGGCCGGGGGGAAGCTGCTCGGGCTGATGGTGTAGGTGATGCTCTTGCCGTTGCCACCCGGGTCGATGGCGGCTCGCTCGCCGGCGGCCTTGATCTGCAGGTCGGACTGGGCCTGGTTGCCGAGCTGCTCCTCGTACTGCCCGATCTCCTCCTGCCAGTTGGCGATGTCCGCGGTGCTGGCCACTGTCTCGGTGGTGGCGTCGACCCCACCAGTGGTAGGCGCCGGGTTGGAGACGGCGATGGCGCCCTCGTCCTGCTGGCATTCAGCGTTGGTTTGGGCGCACACCCAGGCTGTGATCGTGTCCTTGGGCACGTTTCCGGCTGTGCCGCCGGTCTGCGCGACGACTGGCACCGAGTTGCTCGCCGCACCACCTGGCGGTACGACAACCGCCGTGTCCGCGGTCACCGCGAAGATCAGAGAGGGGCTCCCCGAGGTCGCGAATTCAGTTCCCTGGGCGACCTCGGTACTGCATCCCGCCGCATAGCAAACGCCTGGGAGGGCGCTGAGCACCACGTCGCCCGTGGCGGCCGTCGCGGGCACAGCCTGGCTACCCGTCGGGGTGGCCGTGAAGGTCTGGGTGCCGGTGTCGCTGATCACCTTGGTGAGCACGTAGTTGGGCTGGCTGGCCTGCGCGGCGACCGAGGTGCCCTGGATGGTCGGGTTGACGGTCAGCGGCTGCTCGGCGATGGTGACCGTGACCGTGGCCGAGGAGCCGAGGAGGAGGAAGAGCAGGAGCGCGACCACCACCAACCCGGCACCGATCCCGTAGAGGGCCGGGCGGTTGCGCAGCAGGCCGCGGATCCCGCCCGGGGCGGGGGGCGGGGTGGGCACGCCGGCCGGCCCCCGGCCCGGGGGCGCGGGCGGCTGTATCGAGGGCGCGGGGGGCGGCGGTGGCTCCAGCACGGTGGCGCCCGCTGTGGCTCCGTACCCGCCTGGCGCGCGGGCGGCGGCCCAGGGCGGGGGCGGCTGGTCCCACTCGGCGGCCTGGGCGGCGGTGGTCCACGGGCTCCGGGCCCGCGGCGGGATCACGGTGGCCGGCGGAGGCTCCGGACTGGGTCCGGCGGGGCTCGCCGGTGGCGGGGCCGGGGCTGCCCACGGGCTCTCCCGGGGTGCCGGTGGAGCGCCGGCGGCGGCCAGGAGCGCCGGGTCTCGGAGGGTCGCGGCACCGGGGGTCGCGCTCGCCGGAGCCGGCCAGCCGCCCGCAGCGGATGCGGGGCCCATCGCCGCCACGAAGCCCTCTTCGCCCGGGCCGGGAGGCGCGCCCGCCCTGGGCAGGAACGGTGCCCGGGGCCGGAGGGGGGCTCCCGTCTCCCGGAAGGGGGGCTGGCCGGGGCGGGGGGCCACGACCGGCACCCCGCCGTCGTAGGCGGCCACCGAGCTGTAGACGGAGATCCCCGCCCCCCGGGCCAGCTCCTGAACGCGGGCGTCGCCGCTGACCACCGAGGTGCTCAGGCCGCGCTTCATGGCCACGCTGCGGAGCAGCCGGAGGTTGAGGGGGGTCTGGAAGGCCTGCGCCCCCGGGGGGACCACCAGGCCGACGTCGTCGCCCGCGTCCGCCGCCTGGACCCTGCCGGCCAGGTCCGAGACGTCGTCGTCCTGGCCGACGTAGATCAGCCTCTTGGCCATCGGCCTGGCCTCATCACACCTTCATCGCCTTCATGACGCGCCGCATCAGGCCCCCGAGGGGCTGGTCGGCGTCATCTTCGAGGGACACCGCATGATACGCAAGCCCCATCGGCGTGACATCCCGGCTACCGACCAGCAGACCCGTCGAGTCGTGGATGCCCCGCACGTCGTCGGGACCCAGGACCCTGATGGTGGGAGGACGGCTCATCGAGAGCATCTCGGTCCAGTCCAGCGCCCGCAGCTTCTCGCTCACCTCGGGCAGGGCCGATCCACCACCGGCGAGGTAGACAGCCGGCGGCACCGGCTCCTTGCCGGAGAGCTCCTCCAGGGTCAGGGCGACCCCCTCGGCCAGCACCTCCGCGGTGGGCTCGAGGGTGGTGCGGGCCAGCGCGTCCTGCTCGGCGGGCAGCCGTCCCTCGGCGTGGGCCAGCTTGAAGCGCTCGGCCTCCTCCAGGCTCATCCCGATCTCGTTGGCGAGGCGCCGGGTGAAGGAGCGCCCGCCCAGGGCGAACATCCGGATCGCCTCGATCCCGCGCCGGACCACGGCGATGTCGGTGGTCCCGCCGCCGACGTCGACGTAGACGCCACCGAACTCGTAGACGTCCTCGGTGGCGCAGCCCCGGGTCAGCGCGTAGGGCTCGGCGACGGTCGCGACCAGCTCCAGGTCCAGCTCCTGGGCGATGGTCTGCAGGGCCCCAATGTGGGTGAGCGGGGCGAAGGTGTTGAAGACCGAGATCTCCAGCACCTGGCCCTGGAAGTCGAGCGGGTTGGTGACCGCGTAGCCATCGATGTGGACCGCGGTGATGCTGCTGTGCACCAGCTTGACGTTGACCTCGGCCACCCCCAGCTCGTGGGACATCTGGCGCACCGCCTCCTTGAGGGCGCGGCGCTGGATCGCCTGGAGGGCGGTGGCGATGTCGGTCTGGGTGATCCGGGCCTGGGGTTGGGGCCGCGGCATGGTCATGGTGGTGCTGAAGCCGCGCACCTGCTCGCCGGCGATGCCCATCACCGCCTGCCCCGGGATGGTGCCGCACATGTCCTCGGCCTCGGTCAGCGCCCGGTCGCAGTTGTCGATCACCCCCTGGATGTCGGCGACCGCCCCCGATTGCATGTCGGAGAGCGACTGGCGCACCTTGCCGACACCGATGACGATCCCGGTGCCGTCCTCGCGCTTCACCACCAGCGCCTTGACGAACTCGGTGCCGATGTCGAGCACGGTGTAGTGGCTGTGGAACTCGCCGCGCCGCCGCAGCATGGTGAACTTCTTGCGCGCCATCATCGCCCGGCGCCCTCCAGCGCGGTCCGGAAGGCGGTCACCGCCTCCGCGCGCCGTCCCGGCACGCCGAGCCCGCCCCGGCCGAAGCCGGGCTGACCGCCACCCCGCCCGCCGGACGCGGCCACCGCGGTCGCGACCAGCCGCCCCGCGTCGACCCCCGCGGCGAGCGCTGCGCCCCCCGCCTTGACGCAGAGCGTGCTCTGGCCGAAGACGGCGGCCACCCCGTCGCCGCCCAGGCGCTCGGCGAAGAGCCGGTCCACCAGCAGCCCGGCGTCGTCACCGCCGAGCGACGGGTCGTCCTGGAGGGCCAGCCGGACGGCTCCCACCCCGGTCACCTCGGTGGCCCGGAGCGCCGCCGAGACGGCGTCACCCCCGGCCTCCCTCGGTCGCCGCTGCAGCTCGCGGTTCTGCTCCAGGAGCCGTCCGACCCGCTCGGGCACCTCCTCGAGCCGCGCCCGGAGGGTGCGGGCCGTCTCGCGCAGGAGGCTCTCGGTCTCCTCCCAGCGGCGCACCGCGGCGGCGCCGGCGAGCATCTCGATCCGCCGCGTCCCCTGGCCGATCGAGGTCTCGGCGACCAGGATCACCGCCCCGATGTCGCCGCTCCGTTCGACGTGGGTGCCGCCGCAGAGCTCCTGGGACCAGTCGCCGAAGCCGACCACCCGGACCCGCTCGCCGTACTTCTCCCCGAAGAAGGCCATCGCCCCCGACGCCTGGGCCTCGGCGACCGGCATCTCGCGGACCTCGCGCGGGAGGTTGTCGCGAACGGCGCCATTGAGCCGCCGCTCGATGGCTTGAACCTCCTCGGCGGCGAGACCGCGGGGGAAGCCGAAGTCGAAGGTGGCATGGTCCGGCCCGACGTAGGAGCCGCGCTGGACCACGGTCTCGCCGAGCAGCTCGCGGAGCGCCCGGTGCAGCAGGTGGGTGGCGCTGTGATGGCGGGCGATCGCCGCCCGGCGGGGGACGTCGACGGCGGCGGTCACGGCCTGGCCGCGGCGCAGGGTCCCGGCCTCGACCCGGGCCCGGTGAGCCCGGCCCCGGACCGGACCCCCGGCGAGCGGGACGCAGTCGAGGACGGTGGCGCTGCCCCCCTCCCAGCGGAACGTGCCGGTGTCGCCGACCTGGCCGCCGGCCTCGGCGTAGAAGGGGGAGGCGTCGAGGAAGATCACGTCCTCCTCCCCCACCGCCAGGGCCTCGCGCTCGGGGGCGGCACCAATGCGCAGGACGGAGGCGCGGCTCTCGAGCTCCTCATAGCCGGTGAACTCGGTGTCGATGCTGACAGTGCTGGTGGCGACGATCTCTGCAGGCGCGCCGATGGAGGCGGTCAGGGGCGCATTCCAACCACCACCCGCCCGGCCGGCGCGGCCGCGCTCGCGCTGGGCCTGGAGGGCCGCATCGAAGCCGGCGCGATCCACCGAGACCCCGCGTTCCCCTGCCATCTCGATGGTTAACTCCACCGGAAGCCCAAAGGTATCGTAGAGGCGGAACGCGTCCTCGCCGGAGATCACCGAGGTCCCGTCCCGGAGGATCGCCTCCAGCCGGTCGCTGCCAGCCTCGACGGTGCGGGCGAAGACCTCCTCCTCGGCCCGGATGGTCGCTTCGGCCAGCCCGCGGTGTTGGCGCAACTCGGGATAGGTGGCCTCGAGGGTGGCGACCACGTCGCCGACCGCCCCGGCGAGCCCGCCGGCCAGCTCGACCCTGCGGGCGTGGAGGGCCGCCCGCCGGATCACCCGGCGGAGCACGTAGCCGCGCCCCTCGTTGCCGGGCCGGACTCCCTCGGCGACCAGGAAGGTGGCCCCCCGGGCGTGGTCGGCGAGCACCCGCAGCGAGCGGGCCCGCTGCTCCGGGTCGCGGCCGCCGGAGGCGCGCCGCTCCAGCCCGGCGATGATCGGGACGAAGAGGTCGGTGTCGTAGTTGCAGCGGACCCCCTGGAGGACGGCGGTCATCCGCTCCAGCCCCATCCCGGTGTCCACGGTCCGCTGCGGCAGCCGGCTGCGGCTGCCGTCCTCGGCCTGGTCGAACTCCATGAAGACCAGGTTCCAGATCTCGATCCAGCGGTCGCCGCCGCACTCGTCCTGGGGGGAGCACTCCGGGCGTCCACAGGAGCAGGGGGCGCCCATGTCGAAGTAGACCTCGCTGTCGTAGCCGCACGGCCCGGTGGGGCCGGCCTGCCACCAGTTGTCCTTCAGACGGGCCACCCGGCGGTCGGGGATGCCGACCTGATTGATCCAGATGTCGAGGGAGTCGCCGTCGTCGGGGTAGATCGAGGGCCAGAGCCGGTCCGGCTCGAGACCGAAGCCCTGGGTGAGCAGCTCCCAGGCCAGCTCGATCGCGCCCCGCTTGAAGTAGTCGCCGATCGACCAGTTGCCCAGCATCTCGAAGAAGGTGTGGTGGGTGCAGTCGCCCACCGAGGAGATGTCGTCGGTGGTGAGCCCCGAGCCGCGAAAGCACCTCTGGCAGGAGGTGAGGCGCGCGCTGGGTGGCGTGCGCTCGCCGCTGATGTAGGCCTTGAGGGGCACCATCCCGGCCACGGTGAAGAGCAGCGACGGGTCGTCGCTCGGGATCAGTGAGGCGTTGGGGAGGACGTGGTGACCGCGCTTCTCGAAGAAGCCGAGGAAGCGCTCCCGGATCTCATGGCTGCGCAAGGGGGAGGCTCGTGGAGGGTGGGGCACCTGGCGGGCGCCGGGTGGCACCGCGGGGTGCGGCGACGCCCTGCGTCCGAGGTGCGGAGCCGGTTGATTGTATCGGACGGCGGAGGCCATGCCCGGCTCGGACCCGCAGGGCTGGATCGGTGGGCTCCGCCGAGCGGACCTCCTGGTGGGACGGGATGGGAGTGGCGGCTCACCCACCCAGCTCAGCGGTCGCGACGCCGGCGGATCAGGCCAGGACCTCATCGCCGAACTCGCGGCGGAGGTGCTCGACCGCGGCGCGCTGCAGCCGCGAGACGTGCATCTGGGAGATCCCGAGACGCTTGGCGACCTCGGTCTGGGGCAGCTGCTCGACGAACCGTAGCGCCATGATCCGCCGCTCCCGGGGGCTGAGCTGGGCCATCGCCCGCTCCAGCACGTCGCGCATCTCGACACGATCGAGCCCCTCGTCCTCGCCGCCAAGCCGCTCGCCGAGCATGCTCCCGTCCTCCGAGTCGCGGAGCGGCGCCTGCAGGGAGACGGTGTGCTGGGCCGGGCTCACCTCGAGGGCGGCCAGCACGTCGTCGGCCTCCAGCCCCAGGTGCTCGGCGATCTCCTCGATGGAGGCGGGCCGTCCCAGCCTCCCCTGCAGCTCCTGCTGGGCGCCGTGGACCCGGAGCAGGTTCTCCTGGAGCCGCCGGGGCACCCGGACCGCCCATGACCGGTCCCGGAAGTGACGCCGGATCTCGCCCATGATGGTGGGCGTCGCGAAGGTGCTGAACTCGTTCTCCAGGCCGGGGTCGAAGCGGTCGATGGCCTGGATGAGGCCCAGGAAGCCGACCTGCTCGATGTCCTCCAGGGGCTCGCCCCGGTTCGCGAAGCGGCGCGCGATGTAATGGACCAGGTCGCTGTTGAGCTCGACCAGGCGCGCCCGGATGGCGGGATCGCGGCTCTCCCGGTACTCGCGGAGGAGCCGGCGCATCTGCTCGCGCGCCGGGGTCGCGGCCGGCTTGGCCATGGTCCGCCGCTCGGGCAGGGCTGTGCGACCGCCAGGGGTGGCGGCGCTCACCGCACCAGGTACTTGGTCAGCCGAACCCGCAGGCCACCGTTGCGCTCGTCCATCCGGTAGCCGAAGTCGTCCACGAAGAGCCCCATGAGCTGCATCGCCATCTGCTCGGCCTCGCGGGCCTGGGCCTCGCGGGCGGCCTGCACCGCCGCGACGGCCTGACGATGGGCCGCGGCGTCGAGCTCGGCGCGGGAGAGGCTGCTGCGAACCCGGACCTCGATCGCGCTGTCGGCGAGGGTGAACACCAGCCGGATCTGCCCGTTGCCCGGCCCGGCCACCCGCTCGGTGAGACCGATGGCGTTCTCACAGGCTTGGGCGACGGCGATCACCAGGTCGTCGAGGGCCTCGACGTCGAGCCCGGCGACGGCCGCGAAGCCGGCGGCCGCGCGCTTGGCCACCAAGACATAGCGGCGATCGGCGGGCAGCCGGAGTTCGGAGGCGGTGGTGGTCACATCCGGGGAATACCCGGGCGGAGCCATCCCCAAACTCATGGCCGGACCCGGGGCGGCGGTCCCGACTTGCGGGTCACGCGCCGGGGTCCGGGGCCGTGTCGCCCCGCGCGGTGGCGGCGCGGCCGGCCGCGACCCCCTCCTTGATCGCGCCCTGGACCTCCTCCTCCCACTCGCGGTCGAGAGCCTCCTGGCGCTGCGCGCGCACCCGCCAGAAGACCACCCCCGCGGCGATGGCGGCGGCCGCGATCAGACCCTTGCGGCCGAACGGGATGGGCAGACGCATGGCCGTTCCTCCGGGTGTCACCGGGCCGGTGCCGGCCCGGTGCGGGTGCCAGTGGATCAGGCTCGATTATGCCCGCCCCTGGCGGGCTCCCGGGGCTCGGAGAACGAGGGCCCCGCCAACCTCCAGGACCGCCATGCCGGCCGCGTCCGCCAGCGGGTGCAGCGGTCCCAGCGGCGGCCCCCCGGCGTGGAGGCCCAGGGCCACCAGCTCGCCGGCCACCACGCCCGCGGCGGCCAGGGCCAGGGCGACCGGGTAGCCGAACCGTCGGGGCAGGACCACGTGGGTCACCTGGGCCCCGATGAGCGCGAAGAGGACGCCGATCAGGAGGCCCGGGCTCATCGAACGGCCCCCACGCCGGCGGCGCTGTCCTGGGCTGAGACCGAGTACCAGGTGGGTTCCCGCACGGCGCTTTTCTCCTTCCCCGTCTGAGGGGCACGAAGGCCGGCGACGGATGTTGGGATCCCGATGTTTTCTTTGTTGGTCCAGCCGCATGCGGTGCGCTGCGACCGGCGAGGGGCCGAGCTCATGGTACGCGGAGAACGGCCTGGCCACGCGATCGCCGGCGGGGTTTCCCCGGGGCCGTGCCGCTCACCCCGCGCCGAGCAGGTGGCGGAGCCCCGTCGCCACCTCGGCCACCGGCGCGGTCTCCTGCCGGCCGGTGTCGAGGTCCTTCCAGGTGGCGGAGCCGGCGGCCGCCTCCTCGGCTCCGACCAGCACGACGGCCCGGGCCCCCTGGCGCGCGGCGCTGGCGAGCCGCCGGTCCAGGCGGCGGTCCGAGGCGTCGAGCACGGCGGCGATGCCCGCCGCGCGCAGCCGGCGGGCCACCCCGGCGGCGGTGGGCGCGTCGGTCCGGCTCACCCCGAGCACCACCACCCGGTCGCGGCGCGGCGCCGGTCCCAATCCCTGCTCGCGGCAGACCGCCATGGTGCGCTCGACCCCCAGCGCGTAGCCGCTCCCCGGCACCGGAGGGAAGCCGAGCACCTCGGCCAGCCCGTCGTAGCGACCGCCGCCCCCCACTGCGTTCTGGGCACCCTGGAGCGACTCGTGCCAGAGCTCGAAGGTGGTGTGGGCGTAGTAGTCGAGCCCGCGGACCAAGCGCGGATTGAGACTGAAGGGGATGGCCGCGGCGGTGAGCAGGTCGGTCACCTGGCTGAAGAAGCCCTGGCTCTCGGAGCTCAGGGAGGGGCCGATCTGGGGCGCGCCGGCCACCAGGCCGGCATCCCGCTTGCAGTCGAGCAGGCGGAGCGGGTTGACCTCCAGCCGGCGCTGGCAGTCCTCGCAGAGGCGGTTCCGGAGCGGGGTGTAGTACTCGACCAGGGCGGCCCGGTAGCGCAGTCGGTCGTCGACGTCCCCGAGGGTGTTGAGCTGGAGGCTCAGCCCGCTGATGCCCAGCGCCTCGTAGAAGCGCCAGGCGACCTCGATCACCTCCGCGTCGAGCGCCGGGGACCGCTCGCCGATCGCCTCGATGCCGAGCTGCCAGAACTCGTGGTAGCGCCCGGCCTGGGGACGGGCGTAGCGGAACATCGGGCCGGCGTAGTGGACCCGGACCGGGCGGCGCTCCTGGTCGAGGTGGGCGGCGAGCACCGCGCGCAGCACTCCCGGCGTGCCCTCCGGACGCAGGGTGAGCCCGCGCCCGCCGCGATCGGTGAAGGAAAACATCTCCTTCTCCACGACGTCGGTGCCCGCCCCGGTGCCGCGCTCGTAGAGCTCGGTGGCCTCGAAGACGGGGGTGTCGATCGGCTCGTAGCCGTGGGCCGCGGCCACCCGGGCGTGGGTGTCGAGGACCCACTGCCGGAGGGGGGCCTCCGCGGGCAGCAGGTCGTTGGTGCCCCGGGGGCGGGTGATCGCCGGCATCGCCCGGTGAGTGTACTGAGGGTGACGGAGCGAGGAGCGAGAGCCGAGGGCTGTCGCTCCGAACGGAGGACCCCTCGGTACCGCGGCGAGTACCCGGGTGCGGTCGCAAGGGTCAGACCGCGGATGGGCGGGGAGCGTTCAGTCCCCGTCCCGACGGCCTGGCCGCCTCGCCACCCGGCTCAGTCCTCCTCGAGGAGCTGGGTCTCCCCGTAGGTGTTGAACCCGTTGAGGGCCGGGAGCGGGGTGAGCGGTGAGAACTGGTAGCCGACCCCCACCACGACGATGTCGCTTCCGGCGGCCACGCAGCCGTTGTCCTTGGTCGTGGTGGTGGTGCCCGTGACGGTCCACCACGACCAGGAGGACGAGGCGACGCTCCACTGCCCGCAGAGCCACGGGTTGCCCGCCGGACGCATCTCGAAGTACCAGATCCCGATGCAGCCGCGTCCGCTGGACCAGGTGAACGGTGGGTAGCTGGTCGGGGCGAGTGTCGTGCCGTTCCACGAGCAGTCCACGTTGCTCGGCAGGTTGGCGTCCTGGGCCTGGGCGGCGACCTGGGAGACGATGGCCGGGCCGGAGTAGCTCGCGTAGGGCTCGGTCACCGCCACCCGGTCCCCGGAGCGGGCCGCGTTCTCCACCGACAGCCGGGCTCCGAAGTAGCCCGAGAAGTCGATGGTCGCGAAGATGACCAGCAGGAAGAGGGGCAGGAGCAGGGAGAACTCGACCAAGGTCTGGCCGCGAGCCCTCCTTCGCTGCGGGCGGCGGCTCACGACTCCACCACCAGGGCGTACTGCGCGGTGATGTTGGCGTGGAGCTTGAACGCGGAGTTCAGGACGTCGAAGATGGGGCCCGGGCTGGTCTGGCTCCAGTCGTACATCACCGTCACCTGGACCACGTCTCCGACGAGGTTGGGGTAGCTGGAGGTGGCCAGGCACCCGCTGCTGTTCTCGAGGCAGCCGGTGTCCGAGCTCGCGTCCGACGACCACCAGGCGACCACGTCCGAGGAGGCGCTGAGGCTCGAGGAGGAGTAGGAGCCGTCACTGCTCTGGTAGTAGACGATCGAGACGCAGCTGGTGGGGGTGCCCGAGGCGCCGCTGCCGGCGGGGAACGACCCGGGGATGCTGGCGGTCGCGCCCCAGGCCGGATCTCCGGCCGCCGGCGGGCTGCCACCCGTCCAGTTGCAGTCGATGTTGTCCAGGGCCAGGCCGCCCTCGGGGACGGTGAGGCTCTCGGCCTCGTCCTGGACGAGCGCCTCGACGTTGTTGCTGGGGGGGAGCCACGTGACCGTCGCCCCGGAGTTGACCTGGGCGCTGGGCTTCCATGGCTGCGAGCTGTTCACGGATTGCGAGATGTTCACGCTCGTCGGGCTCGCGCTGTAGTCCACCGCGGCGGGGTAGACGAAGACCTCGACCCCGGTCGTCCCGCCGATGAAGAGGTCGGAGCCGACCGGGAGCGGCACCGGAACGGTTGCGAGGGTGATGCTCGAGTACGAGCTGGTGGTGTTGTAGGGCCCCCCGCTTATGGTGGTGCTCGCCGACACCGCCGGGCAGGTATAGGTCCCGGTCGAGGTGGCGGTCGGCGCCGGACAGCCGGCGTTCCAGGCCCCGCTGGTGGTGTTCTCGCTGGCGTAGCGGGTCCCGTCACGGGTCACGGTTGTGATGTTGTTGATGTGCTCCAGGTAGTAGCCGTAGTCGGCGATCGAGACCGCCAGGAGCAGCAGGAAAGGGAAGGCGAGGGCGAACTCGACCATCGCCTGACCGCGACGGCGCTGCGATCGGGGGCGCCCCGGCGCGCGACGGCGCTCCCACTGAGCCCTGCCCCCCGCGATGTCGGCCACGTCAACTCCTTGGGCGGTCCGAGGCGGCCCGCGCCCCCAGCCTAACCGCCATCTCCCGCCCCGCCCGTTGACGGACGGCGACCGATCGGTAACGACTCGCTGTCGGGGCCACCGCGGACCCACGCCGCCGCGCGGTTACTTGACCAGGTTGTCCGCGGGGGACGACGCCGACGAGCCGAGGTTGATGGAGCCGCTGGCGGTGCCCAAGGTCAGGGACGAGCTGTCGAAGACGACGTTGTCGACCACCAGCGGACCGGGAATGCCCGTCGAGCTGCCGTCCAGCCAGATCCCGCCGGAGTGGGCGTACATGGTGCCCGACCCCACGTAGTGAATGCTGCTGGTCTGGCCGTAGAAGGCATCCTGGTTGCTGTTGCACCGGTCGAAGAAGAACAGGATGTCGCTGCCTCCCGACCCGGCAGAGAGGTCGAGGGTCGAGCTGCTCCCGTTGACCACGATCTCGGCGCCGCTGGAGGTGGAGGAGCAGGTATCGGTGGTGCTGCTGAAGGTGCCGCAGCTGGCCGGCGCTCCGCCGCTCGCGCAGGTGTAGTAGAAGGTGACCCCGCTCGAGGGCGACACCAGGTTGTCGCTGCTGCTGTTGACATCGATCTGGCCGCCCGCGATCACGTAGAGCCCGGGGTTGAAGTTCAGGGTCACGCTCGAGCAGTCGATGGTGATCGAGTCGTAGATGCCCGGGCTGATGGTGTCGGAGCTCGGGCAGCCGCTGGTCGGATAGGACCAGTTGCCGTAGTTGGTCAGGCCGCTGAAGGTGGGCGCCGACGCCCCGCTGTAGGTGGGTGTCGCGATGGTCGCGAGCGGGTCGGTGAAGGCGGTGGTGCTGGCGGTCCCGTACGCGCTCGGGCTGATCGTGTTGCTGCTGCCGTTGTTGGTCACGGCGCCGCTGATGTTGAGGTCGGCCTTGGCGCCGGTGTCGGTGATGATCGAGTCGCTGCTGCTGTCGAAGAGCACCTTCCCGTCGATACCGAGGATGCCGCTGGACTCGATCTTCGACGAGAACCCATAGTAAGCAACGGTGTCCCCGCCATACTGGGTGCCGCCGATGACCTCGATCCCCCATCCGGAGCCGGAGGCCGTCTCGACCGCGTCACTGCTGCTGTCGAAGAGGACGTAGCCGCCGATGTCGATGTTGCCGCCCGCCGCCTCCAGGATGTCGCTGCTGCTGTTGAAGGTGGCGTTGCCGAAGATGCAGATCTCGCAGTCGGCGGTGGGGTTCGGGCTGGTACCGGCGGCACCGCCCGTGGTGGTGACCTGGGCGACCGCCTGGGACTGGATGGTGTGGGTCCTCGACGCGGCGGTGAGGTTGGCGAAGTAGTCGCCGGCGGTGTTGGAGACGGTGGTCCCGACGTACTCGACGCCCGTGGTAGCGGTCAGGCAACTGGCGCTGCTGGAGCTGGCCGAGCAGGCTGGGGCGCCCGTGTAGTTCGACGTCGTGTAGAAGTTGACCGTGACATTGCAGGACGCGATGGGGCCATTGCAGTCGAGGGCTGCGACGTTCTGGGCCGCGGTGTAGGCGGTGGTGAGCGAGCTTCCGCCAGCGACCGCGTAGGCCGCCGCCAGGGCGGCCGAGTCGGAGACGTCCTGGTCGTTGCGGGACTGGTCGTAGCTGACCCCGGCGTCGATGGTGAGAGCCGCGAAGCCGGCGAGCACGACGAGGATCAGCGCCAGGATCGGTATGACCTGGCCCCTCTGCCGAGATCGGCGCCTCTTCACTCCCCGGTCCTCCGCGACGGCTCGCCCGGCGATCGCTGGCGCCCAGGCGGGCACGGAGGTGGCCGGGTGGCCCTGATATCGCGTCAAAGGTGGCAGACCCAGGTAACGCCCTGGTGGATTCCCGGTCGCAACCCGGCCCCCGGCTGTGCCAGGGCGCCGACGCCCCGGCGCCCCGGGCTCAGCGCGCCCACCGCGACGGCCGCCCGAGCGGGGCGTCCGAGCCCCCTCTCCCTTACCCGACCTCCCTCTTACCCGACGTCCCTGGCCACGGTGTGGACGTCGCGCACCTGCTCGAGCCGCTCCAGGAGCCGGCTGAGCTGGGTGAGGTTGGAGATCTCCACCACGGTCGAGATCACCGCCGTCCGGTCGTCGTAGACCTGGACGTCGGCACCCGCCAGGTTGATCTTGTTCTCCGCGATCACCGCAGCGATGTCGCGGAGCAGCCCGGTGCGGTCCCAGGCCTCGATCTTGATGCTGACCGGGTAGACCTGGTGGCCGCCGCGCTCCCAGGCCACCTCGACCAGCCGGTCGGGGTCGTGGGCGTGCTGGATGCTGGCGCAGGTGGCCCGGTGCACCGAGACCCCCTTGCCCCTGGTGATGTAGCCACGGATCGGCTCACCCGGCAGCGGGTTGCAGCAGCGGGCGAACGTGGTCAGCATGTTGCCGACCCCGTGCACCCTCACCTCCCCGCTCGGCGCCAGCGCCGGTGAGGTGAGCGGGATGACCAGGCCGTGACCGTCGTCGTCGGTGCGCCCGTCGTGGTCGGCGTGGCGGAGCACCACCGTGCGCGGGCTCAGCTCACCGTAGCCGATCGCCGCCAGGAAGTCGTCAGCGGTCGAGAACTTGAACTCCCGGGCGAGCTCCAGCAGCCCGTCGTCCTTCAGCGCCGCGAGGGTGGTCTGGCGGAGGCGCCGGAACTCCTTGTCCAGCATCTCCCGGCCCTTGCTGACGTTCTCCTCGCGCCGCTCCTTCTTGAACCACTGCCGGATCTTCTCCCGGGCGGTCGAGGTCTTCACGAAGTTGAGCCAGTCCCGCGAGGGCCCGTGGGGCGCCTTGGTGGTGAGGATCTCCACGATGTCGCCGTTGGCGAGGTGGTAGTCGAGCGGCACCATCCGGCCGTTGACCTTGGCCCCGATGCAGTGGTGGCCGACGTCGGTGTGCACCCGGTAGGCGAAGTCGACGGCCGTGCTCCCCGCCGGCAGCGAGCGCACGTCCCCCTTGGGGGTGAAGACGAAGACCTCGTCCTGGAAGATGTCGAGCTTGACGGTGTCGACGAAGGCCTCGGCGTCGAGCAGCTCCTTCTGCCAGTCCATCAGCAGGCGGAGCCAGCCATACCGCTCGTCGAAGCGCACCTGCTGGGGTCCCGCCTTGTAATGCCAGTGCGCGGCCACCCCGTACTCGGAGGTGTGGTGCATCTCGGCGGTGCGGATCTGCACCTCGACGGGCTCGCCGGTGTGGGAGATCACGGTGGTGTGCAGCGACTGGTAGCCGTTGCCCTTGGGCATGGCGATGTAGTCCTTGAAGCGTCCCGGGATCGGCTTCCAGAGGTGGTGCACGACCCCCAGGGCGGTGTAGCAGTCCTTGACCGAGTCGACCACCACCCGCACCGCCATCAGGTCGTAGATCTCCTCGAAGTCCTTCTGCTGACGCCTCATCTTGTCGATGATGCTGTAGACGTTCTTGGAGCGGCCGCTCAGCTCGGCGCGCACCCCCACCGCCTCCAGCTCACGATGGAGGATCTCGCTGACATCGCGGACAAAGACCTCGCGCTGCTGCCGCCCGACGCTCAGCTTGGCCTCGACGGCGTGGTAGTTGTCGGGGTCGAGCTGGGCGAAGGCCAGGTCCTCCAGCTCAGCCTTGAACTGCCAGATGCCCAAGCGGTGAGCGAGGGGCGCGTAGATGTCCAGGGTCTCGCGACTGATCCGCTGGCGGCGCTCCTCGGCGTGGGCGCTCACCGTGCGCATGTTGTGGAGGCGATCGGCGAGCTTGATCAGCACCACCCGGATGTCCTCGGCCATGGCCACCAGCATCTTGCGGATGTTCTCGGCCTGGGCCTGCTCCCGGGTGTGGACGTGGATCTTGCCGAGCTTGGTGACCCCCTCGACCAGCCGGGCGATGGTCTCCCCGAACTCCTCCCGGATGTCGTCCAGGGCGACGTCGGTGTCCTCGACGGTGTCGTGGAGCAGCGCCGCCGCCAGCGTCTCCGCGTCGAGGCGCAGCTCGCTGAGCAGGACCGCGGCGGCCACCGGGTGCTCGACGTAGGGCTCGCCGGTCAGCCGGAACTGACCGCTGTGGGCCCGCTCGGCGACCTCGAATGCTCGCTTGAGCAGGGCGTGATCGGCCTCGGGAAGGTAGCCGAGCCGGGCCTCGAGATCGCTGAAGGGCATCGCAGACGAGTGTACCGGCCACCCGGCTCGGGCAATCCAGAAATCCGAGCCGGCCCGGTCTATGATGCGACCCGATGAGCGCTGCTGGCGGTCCCTATGGTCCGCCACCCCCGCCGCCGTGGGCTCCCCCGCCGGGGGCCCCGCGGAGCGCCGACGGGCGCTACTGGTGGGACGGCTCGCGGTGGAATCCGATGCCGCCCCAGCCTCCGCCGGTCGTTCCCGCCGGCGCCCAGCTCAGCCCGGACGGCCGGTACTGGTGGGACGGCATAACGTGGGCTTCCGTCCCGGCGCCGGTCGCCGCCCCGCCGGCACCACCCGCGCCGGTTCAGCCCTGGGCCGCGGCGCCGGAGTTCCGGCCGGCCCCGGCGGTGTACCCGGGTGCGACACCCGCCCCAGGGGCGGCGCCCCCCGCCTCGACCGCTCACGGCTCCAGCGCTCGCTGGCTTGCCGTTGGGCTGGTCGTGGTGGTGGTCCTGGCCGCAGCCATCGGCGCCTACCTGCTGACCCGGCCCAGCGGACTCGCCTCGGAGACGCCGACCCAGATCGTCCAGGCGGCGGCGGCGGCGGTCAGCAACGCCAGCGGCTTCGAGGCGTCGGCGACCGGCCACTTCGGCAACGGCGTCACCTCGTTCGACTTCAAGGTCCACGGCTCCGATATCGACGGCACTGTGACCCTGAACGGCAACATCGTCGACCTGGACGTGATCGGCGGCAACGTCTACTTCAAGGCGCCGCTCGCTTTCTGGACCGCCGAGGGTGTGTCCGGTGCCACCGCTGCCCAGTTCGCAGCCGAGTGGGTGGAGGCCCCGGCCGGATCGTCGACGGCGTCGGACTTCTCGGGTCTCAGTTCCCTGACCGACGTCTCGTCGACCCTTGAGAATCACGGCCCGCTGGCCGCAGGCGGGACCGGGACCGTCGACGGCCAGTCCGTCGTCTTCGTCAAGGACAGCACCAACGGGGGCACCCTCGCGGTCGCCACGTCCGGCCCGGCCTACCCGGTGCAGCTATCCGAGACCAGCGGGTCCGCGAGCGGCGTGTTGACCTACTCCAACTGGAACGCCGTCGCCGCCTTCACCCTGCCGCCCAGTCCCTTCACCATCCCCAGCAGCTGACATCGCGGCGTCCGTTTGGGAGCGAGATCGGCCAGGGCGGGGACGTCTCTGACCGGCATGCACGATCGGGTGGCATCGCTCACCTGTCGCTGGTAGGCCGGATATGCTTCGGCTTGCATGAGCGACGCGGGCGGAGGCTACAGCCAGCAACCGCCGGGGCCTCCTCCCGGTGCCCCGCTCAGCGCTGACCGCCGCTTCTGGTGGGATGGCCAGCGGTGGCGGCGGGTTCTCCCCGCTCCGGCTCCGACCGCGGCGCCCCCCACCCCGGCCTGGACGCCCCCGCCGCCGAGCGGGAGCGCACCTCCGGCCGCCGCGCCCGGGAATCCTCCCGCTTCCGCCGGCTGGCAGGAGCGGCCCCGGGCGCAGCCCTGGGCGCCCCAACCGCCGGCCGCGGGTCCCGCGTGGCCGGCGCAACCGGCGGCGGCGCCGATCCCTCCGCACGGCCCAGCGCCAGGCTGGGGCCCTCCGGTCTCAGCCCCCTCCCCCGCCCCCACCCCGAGCCCGCCTGCCGGCGGCCCGGCGCCGGCCCTCTCGGACCCCACGACCTGGACGTCCCGCGGCTCCGTGCCGGAGGGTGGCCCGCCGGTGTCCGCCACACTCCAGGCGGGCGGCTGGCCGCCGCGCTCCCTCGCCGGTCCGTCCGCGGCCGGGGGACCGGCCGGCCTGGGCATCCCCGAGCCCCCCCAGCCGCCACCGATCCCCGCTCCGGGCGGACGGCCGGCTCCGGGCCGGCCCCGGTCGGCGCTCCGGACCGCCCTGCTCGCGCTGATCGCGGTGGTGGTGATCGCCGGCGGCGGCTACTACGCCCTCACCCATCGCACCGCGGCTCCGGTGACCCACCCCCCGACCACCCCGGCGGCCACCCCCACCCCGACGCCGGCGCCAACGCCCACCCCGACACCGAGCCCCGCCGCGACGGTCATCTTCACCGATCCCGGCCACGACTTCACGGCCGCGTTCCCGGCGACGCCCCAGCCGACCTCCGAGTCGGAGACGGTGGATGGCGTGACCCTCAGCTACACCGGCTGGACGGCGGTCGACCCTGCGACCGGGGACCAGTACGTCGTGGTCGACATGCCGTATCCGACGAAAGTCAACGTCTCCGACCCACAGCAGAGCCTCCAGGCGGGGGTCAGCGCCATGGTCACGTCACTGAGCGCCACCGTCGTCTCCCAGTCCAGCGGCACCGCGGACGGCTACCCGGACGTCGACGTGCTGATCTCCAGCCGGGGTGTCTACATCGACTACGAGTGCGTGCTGGCCGGGCATGTCTTCTACGGGGCCGGCGTGGAATCCGCCGAGAACCCGCCGCCGGGCTTCGCCACCTTCGCGGCCTCGCTCCAGATCCACTCGACCGCAGCCGCCACGCCCACACCCGCGCGCTGAGCCGCAGTCCTCAATACGCGCGGGCGATCAGCGCCACCTCGGACGACGCCTCGCCGCATGCCAGGCAGCGGCCCCGCTCCCCGCTGCGGTCACGGCGGAGCACGCGGACGCTGAGCGCGTGGGCGGCGGCCTTGACCGCCTCCTCGCACCCCGGGCGCTCGCAGAAGGGGGCGTTGGCGAAGACCGGCTCGCCGGCGAAGGTCTGGCCGAGCTCCTCGAGGCTGCTCACCTCGACGGTCCGCTCGCGGAGCATGGTCTCGGCCCGGGCCCAGGTGCGGGTGTGGGCCTCCTCGAGGAGGGCGGGCAGGCGGCCGGCCACCCCCTCCAGGGGCTCGGTCCAGCTCTCGCCGTCCACCCGCCGGGTCAAGGTCACCGCGCCCGCCGCGAGGTCGCGGGCACCGACGGTCACTCGCAGCGGCACCCCGCGCAGCTCCCAGTGGGCGTACTTCTCGCCGGGACGGATGCCCTCCCGGCGATCCACCCGGAGGCGCACCTCGCCGGCTCCGGCCTCGAGCCGCGCGCACGCCGCCTCGACGGCGGCCGCCCCCTCGGCGTCGTTGCTTCGGGTCACCGGTACGACCACGACCTGGATCGGGGCCACGCGCGGTGGCATGACCAGCCCGGAGTCGTCCCCGTGGGCCATGATCAGGCCGCCGATGATCCGGGTCGACAGTCCCCACGACGTCTGGAAGGGATGCTGGAGCGCGTTCTCGCGGTCGCTGTAGCTGATCCCGTAGGCGCGGGTGAAGTTCTGCCCAAGCTGGTGGGAGGTCCCCGCCTGGAGCGCCCAGCCGTCGCTCATCATCGCCTCGATGGAGAGCGTGTACTCGGCGCCCGCGAACTTCTCGGACTCCGTCTTGCGCCCCGGGACCACCGGGATGCAGAGCCACTCCTCGGCGAGCTCCCGGTAGCAGTCGAGCATCCGCTCAACCTCCTCGACCGCCTCGGCCCGGCTCTCGTGGAAGGTGTGGCCCTCCTGCCAGAGGAACTCGGTGGTCCGCAGGAAGAGCCGCGTGCGCCGCTCCCAGCGCACGATGTTGCACCACTGGTTGATCAGCACCGGCAGGTCGCGGTAGCTGTGGATCCAGTCGGCGAACATCGAGCAGATGATGGTCTCGCTGGTCGGCCGGATCGCCAGCCGCTCCTCCAGCTCCCGCTGCCCCCCGTGGGTCACCCAGGCCACCTCGGGGGCGAAGCCCTCGACGTGCTGGGCCTCCTTCTGCAGGTACGACTCGGGGATCAGGAGCGGGAAGTACATGTTCTCGTGGCCGGTCCGCTTGATCATGTCGTCGAGCGCCCGCTGGATCCGCTCCCAGAGCGCGTAGCCGTAGGGGCGGATGACCATGCAGCCCCGCACCGGCGCGTAGTCGGCGAGCTCCGCCCTCCGCACCGTGTCGGTGTACCAGCGGTCGAAGTCCTCGCTCTTGCGGGTGATCGCCTTGGGCATCGGGGGGCGTTCATCGGCCATGGCCGCCGAGTTTACCGGGACTCGGTGTGCAGGCCGATCAGGAGACGCGGGGTGCGTGCGGAGCGCACTCAGCAGTCAGGAGAGGCGGGCGTGGGTGCCCGCGCGTGGGTTTTTGCGGCAGGGAGGCGCGGGGGGGCCTGCGAAGCGAAGGCTTTGCGCAGGCGGCAGTCTGCAATGCCGCCGAGCAAAGGCCGCGGCAGGCCGGTCATGGCCTGCCGACGGCCGGGCCGAAGCGAAGCACCACCCCCGCGCCTCCCTTGGTGCGGAGCCGTCCCAGCCGCTACCTCAGACGACGCTGAGCGCTGTCAGCGGCCGGGGCGGGGCCTCGGCGAGGTCGCCGAGCCCGACCGGGAGCGGCCTGCCGGCGGCCAGCAGCTCCTGGTCCTCGGCCGCGACCGCCCGCAGCTCGGTTATCAGGGTGTCGATCAGCTCGGCCTCGGGGAGCGACGCCACCACCCGACCGGACTTGAACAGCGCCCCCTTGTGCTTGCCCCCGGCGATCCCGATGTCGGCGTGCATCCCCTCCCCCGGCCCGTTGACCACGCAGCCCATCACCGAGACGGTGAGGGTCCGGCGGATGCCCTGCATCGCCTCCTCGACCCGCTTGACCATCGGGAACATGTCGATCTCGAGCCGCCCGCAGGTCGGGCAGGCGACCAGGTTGGGGCCGCTGGGCTTGTCCTCGAGGTTGGCCAGGATCTGCCGGGCCACCCGCACCTCCTCCTCCGGCTCGCCGACCAGCGAGACCCGGATGGTGTCGCCGATCCCCTCGGCGAGGAGGATGCCGATGCCCATGGCGCTCTTGATGCTGCCGGTGTCGACCGGGCCCGCCTCGGTCAGCCCGAGGTGGAGGGGGTAGCGATTGCCCAGCGCGGCGAACCTGCGGTTGGCCGCCAGGTTGGTGGCGACGTCCGATGCCTTGAGCGACACCTTGATCTGGTGGAAGTCCAGCTCCTCGAGGATCCGGATGTGGCCGAGGGCGGCCTCCACCATCAGCTCCGCGGTCTCCTCGACGCTGCCGCCGCGGCCGCGCTCCAGCCCCTTGCGCCCGGGGATGCTGCCGGCGTTGACCCCGATCCGCATCGGCACGTCCCGGTCCCTCGCCTCGCGGGCGATGTCGGCCACCTTGGCCGAGTCGGTGATGTTGCCCGGGTTGAGCCGGAGGCAGGCGACCCCCGCCTCCAGCGCCTCGAGGGCCCGCGGGGCGTCGTAGTGGATGTCGGCGACGATCGGCACCGGGGAGCCGCGGACGATCTCGCGCAGGGCCCGGCCCGCCTCCGGGGTGTCGCAGGTGACCCGCACGATGTCGGCCCCGGCCGCCGTCGCCCGCTCGATCTGGACAAGGGTGGCGCTCACGTCCTCGGTCTGGGTCTTGGTCATGGTCTGGACCGAGATCGGGGCCGCGCCCCCGATCACCACGCCACCGACGTTGATGGGGACGGTCCGGCGGCGGTTGGGCGGGGTCATCTCAATGCACGCCTCCGGAGAGGTGGTTGATGTCGTTGATCGTGATCAGCACCACCAACAGGATAATGAAGGCGAGGCTGACCCCGATCGCGATCGCCTGGCGGATCGGATCGATGCGGCGCCGGCGGACCGCCTCGATGAGGATGAAGAGCAGCCGGCCACCGTCCAGGAAGGGGATCGGCAGCACGTTGAAGAAGCCGAGCGCCAGGCTGATGACGCCGATCAGGCTGAGGTACTGCACCCATCCCTGCTGGACCGAGGTCCCGGCCGCGGCGGCGATGCCCACCGGGCCGGAAAACTGCTGGCTCGCCTGGGCCGGGTGGACGAAGAGCTGTCCGATCACCTGCCCCAACGCGACCGCGTACGCGGGGATCGCGCCGAAGCCGTCGCGCAGGGCCGGGAACAGCCCGGCCCCCGGGAGCTGGGCGCCATAGCCGATCCGCCAGGCGGCCGCGGCCTGGGCGGACGAGCTACCGTCCCCATCCTCGACGCCGGAGAGCTGGACCGGCCCGAAATGGTCGGTGTTGTCTCCCTCGACGAAACCGCTGACCGTCACCGCGCCACCGTTGCCGAGGATGCCGGCGGGATCCCCGGTCCCGACGGCGTGCCCGTTCACGGAGGTCACGACCAGGGGTGAGCCGGAGAGGTTGCTGGGGAAGGAGCTGGGCTGCGCGTAGGCGTAGACGACCAGCTCGGGAGTGATCGTCGTGGTGTGATCGGAGCCGTCGGTGCCCTGGTAGGTCACTGCGACCGGCCCCCCCTGGCTGCGCTGCACGGCGGCGTAGAAGTCGTCATCGGTGGCCGCAGGCGACGCGTAGCTGATCGTCGAGCCCCCGATGCTCAGGATGACGTCGCCGTTGACCAGCCCGGCCCGGGCGGTCGGCTCCCCGGCCGGGACGTAGGAGGGAGAGGCCTGGGCGGCCACCACGGTCAGGCAGAGGGCGCCGAAGACGAGGTTGAAGATCACCCCGGCCGCGATCGTGGCCAGCCGCCGGGGGACGGTGGCGCGGTAGAAGTTGCGCTCGCCGGCGTCGGCCTCGCCCTCCAGGCCGAGCATCCCCGGCATCCGCACGAAGCCCCCCACCGGGAGGGCCCGGATCCCGTACTCGGTGTCGCCGCGCCGGAAGCTGACCACCCGGGGCCCGAAGCCGACGAAGAACTCGTCGACCCGGATCCCCGAGAGCTTGGCGAGGGTGTAGTGGCCGCCCTCGTGGACCACCACCACGATGGTGATGAGGACCAGGAAGGCGACGATGGTGATGAGGACGCCCATCAGGCCGCTCCGGCGCCGCCCCCTGGCCCGCTGACGGCCGCCCCCGCGGGCAGCGCGAGTGCCTCGGTGACGCGGCGGCGCGCCCAGGCGTCGGCGTCGAGGACGTCGTCGAGGGAGGGGCCGGCCACCGCCGGCGCCGCCTCCACCGCCTCTCCGACCAGGTCGGTGATCTGGTCGAAACGGCAGGCACCGCGGAGGAAGGCACTCACGCAGACCTCGTTGGCGGCGTTGAGGATCGCCGGGACCACGCCGCCCCGCTCCCCCGCCCGGCGGGCCACGCCCAGCGCCGGGAAGCGCAGCGGGTCGACCGGCCGGAAGGCGAGGGGTGAGAGAGCGGCCAGGTCGGCGGGCGCCGCCACCCCGGGCAGGCGCTCGCCGTCGGCGAGCGCCAGGGCGATGGGAACCCGCATGTCGGGAGCCCCGATCTGCGCCTTGGTGGCGCCGTCGTGGAACTCCACCAGGGAGTGGACGACCGAGCTGGGGTGGATCAGCACGTCGATGCGCGGGTAGTCGATCTCGAAGAGGAAGTGGGCCTCGATCACCTCGAGCCCCTTGTTCATCATGGTGGCGCAGTCGATCGTGACCTTCGGCCCCATGTTCCAGGTGGGATGCCGGAGCGCCTCCTCCGGGGTGGCGTCGGCGAGGGTCGCCGGGTCGCGATCGCGGAAGGCGCCTCCGCTGGCGGTGAGGATGAGCCGGGTCACGCTCGCCGGGTCCTCGCCGCGCAGGCACTGCCAGAGCGCCGAGTGCTCGCTGTCGATGGGGAGGATGCGACTGCCCGACCGGCGCGCCCGGGCGCGCACCACCTCGCCCGCCATCACCAGCACCTCCTTGGTGGCGGTGGCCACGGTGGTCCCGGCGTCCAGGGCGGCCAGGGTCGGACGCAGCGCCGCCGCCCCGGTGATGGCCACGCAGACGACGTCGGCGGGGAGCGCCGCGATCTCACACGCCGCCTCGAGGCCAACCCCCCAGCCGGTGGGGACATCCGCGTCCGGGTCGGGGGCCACCAGCGCCGCCCGGCCCACCCCGAGACGCTCGACCAGGGCGCCAAGCCCCGCGGCGTCGCGGCGGGCGACCGCTCCCACCACCTCGAAGCGGTCGGGGAAGCGTGAGATGACATCGACGGCCTGGCGGCCGATCGATCCGGTGGCGCCCAGAAGGATGACGCGACGGGTGGGCATGGCCCAAGTATGGATGGCGCTCCCACCGCGAGCGTGACGCGCACTCGCGCCGCTCGGCTTCCGCGGCCGGTCAGACCTCCAGCACCCCGGTGGCCCCGCTCCGCAGGCCGGGCCGGGCCGCGGTCGCCAGCCACTCGGTGATCTCGGTCGCCGTGGACGGCCGGCAGATCCAGTACCCCTGGGCGATGTCGCAACCGTGGCGGCGCACGGCCTCGAAGGCGGCTTCGGTCTCCACGCCTGGCTGCTCGAGACCCTGGTGACCTTCCATCGGCTCCAGGTGCGGGTGGTCGGAGAGGCGTTCTGGGGGATCCATCGCCGGCTGCCCGGCTGGCAGACCGGCCCCGAGGGCATGAATGCGCCGACGGTGCGGTGGTCGCGCGGCGATGTGCCGACCCGGATCGCGGCCATGGCCTGGACCCACGCCGGAGGTCAGGGGGATCCCCCCGCATGGGTGGTCGATGCCTTCAGCCTGCTCACCTCCTCCTTCGCCGGCAAGGGGCTC
Source organism: Chloroflexota bacterium (assembly GCA_003491925.1). GTDB lineage: Bacteria > Chloroflexota > Dormibacteria > Aeolococcales > Aeolococcaceae > Changshengia. Next base: position 2,733 of record DNAU01000266.1, on the reverse strand, counting down.
TCCGTGCCCGTGCCGCGCAGCCCGGAGGAAACCGGAAGGATCAGCGCCAAGATTCTCACTGCCGTCGTCCGCACCGCATTGCTGAGGAGCCGGCTCCGTTGCACGCGCCCACCCCGGGCTGAGCCGCACAGCCCGGATGCCGGGTTGCCGGCTGTCCCGCGCCGCGCTCACCGGAAGGCGATGAGCACCAGCAGGCAGTAGACGGCCGGCCCGGCCAGGAGCAGGCCGTCGAGACGGTCGAGCAGACCGCCATGTCCGGGGATGAGCCTTCCCGAGTCCTTGACGTCGGCCTGGCGCTTGAGCGCGGACTCGGCGAGGTCGCCACCCTCCGCGACGACGGCGATCAGCAGTCCCATCCCCACCGCGGCGACCGGGTTGAGCGAGATGACGAGCGGTCCGGCGATCCCGGCCACGAGCACCGCCCCGACGGCCCCTCCCACCGCTCCCTCGACCGACTTCTTCGGCGATATGGCCGGAAAGAAGGGGTGCCGGCCCAGGGCGTGGCCGGTGAAGTAGGCGAGGGTGTCGGTCGCCACCACCGCCGCGACCACGATGGCGACGAGCCGCAGCCCCACCCCCGGGGCCGCGCCCGGCCAGTGGTAGAGGCCGAGCAGGCTGCCCAGCCCGATGCCCAGGTAGAGCCCGCCGCCGAGGCCGGCGGCCCACCCCTCCCAGGGGGAGTGGAAGAGCACCCCGGCCACCATCCCGGCGCCGAGGGCGATCGGCAGGATGACCTCCAGGTTGCCGCCCGCCCCCGGCAGGATCGCCCGCTCAGCCAGCCACACCGCCAGTCCGATCACCAGCCAGCTCGGCGCGGGGGCGGGGAGCCGCCCCAGGAGGGCGCCCAGCTCCCAGGCTGCCAGCGCCGCGGCCACCCCGATCAGGACGTCGAGTGGGATGCCCCCGATCCAGATCATCGAGGCCACCAGGCAGATCAGGACGGCGCTGGAGACCAGCCGTGGCAGGAGGTTCATGCGGTGGACCGGCAGGGTCGGGGCGGGCCCCGTGGGGGATGCGCCGCTCGGCGCCGGCGCCGGGCCGGGGGGAGCGGGCTCAGCGGCGGGTGCGGGCGCGCTCACTGCCCGCGCGGCCAGCGCGCGGAGGGCGGCCGCGGGCCGAGACGTGCTCATCCCGTCCGGGTACCGGCCGCGGCATCGTCGCCCGCTCTGGGGGGATCCGTCACCTGGCCGAAGGTCCGCCGCCGCGAGCCGAAGTCCCCGAGGGCGGCGGCCACGTCGGTGGGGCCGAAGTCCGGCCAGAGGGTGTCGGTCACGTGGAGCTCGGCGTACGCGCCCTGCCAGAGCAGGAAGTTGCTGACCCGGAGCTCACCGGCGGTGCGGATGATGAGGTCGGGGTCGGGCAGCCCGGAGGTGTAGAGGGCGGCGGAGAGCGTCGCCTCGTCCAGGTGGCGCAGGTCGACCCCGCTCGCGGCCAGCTCGCGGATCGCCTCGACCAGCTCGCTCCGTCCCCCGTAGTTGATGGCGACGTTGAGGACGTTGGCCCGGTTGTGGGCGGTGCGTGCCTCGCATTCGTCCACCTTCTGGCGCAGGCGGGAGCTCAGCTTGGTGCGGTCCCCGATGATCCGCAACTGGATCCCCTTGGCGTCCAGCTCGTCCACCTCGCTGTCCATGGTCTCCTGGAACAGCCGCATCAGGGAGCTCACCTCACCCCGCGGGCGCTGCCAGTTCTCGGTGCTGAAGGCGTAGAGGGTGAGGATGTGGACGCCGGCGTCATTGCAGGCCTCCATGACCTGACGGATGGCCCGGACCCCGGCGCGATGCCCGGCCACCCGGGGGAGGTGGCGCTGCCGGGCCCAGCGGCCGTTGCCGTCCATGATGATGCCGATGTGCCAGGGCAGCTCGGGACGGGCCGGGGCGGGGATGGCGGTCGGCGGGGGTGGACGGAGCATGCCTCTCTTCGGAGAACGGCCTGGGCTCGGAGGCCGTTTCGGCGCGGTGACCGTAAGTGTCCCACGCCCCGCGGTGGGTGGACGCCACGTGCCTCCGGGTCCGGGGAGGGCGAGGTTCTAGACCTCGAGGATCTCCGCCTCCTTCCTCCGAGCCACCTCATCCACCTTGGCGATGAACTGGTCGGTGATCTGCTGGACCTGGGCCAGGGAGCGTTCCACGTCGTCGCGGCCGACGTGACCCTCCTTCTCGACCTTGCGCAGATGCTCGACCTCGTCACGGCGGATGTTCCGCACCGCCACCCGGGCCTCCTCGGCCCGGCGGGCGCACAGCTTGCTGAGCTCGTGACGGCGTTCCTCGGTGAGCTGGGGGATCACGATCCGGATCACCTGCCCGTCGTTGCTCGGGGTCAGGCTGAGGTCGGAGCGCTGGATCGCCTTCTCGATGGCCGGGATCGCCGACCGGTCGTACGGCCGGATCACCAGCAACCGCGCCTCGGGGGTGGAGATGCCCGCCAGCGACTGCAGCGGGGTCGGCACGCCGTAGGCCTCGACCTGGAGCCGCTCGACCAGCGACGGGCTGGCCCGGCCAGTCCGGATGCCGGAGAGCTCCTTGTGCAGGGCCTCGACGCTCTTCTCCATCCGGATCTCGGCGTCGACCAGCCGCTCCTCGATCTGGGCGAGGGCCTCCTCGGCCTTGGTGGGCTCGCTCATCCGACTCCCTCCGCATCGACCCGGGTCCCGACCGGCTCGCCGAGGATGACCCTCTCCAGGTTGCCCTCGGCGTGGAGGTCGAACACGATGATCGGCATCTTGTTGTCCATGCA